>CAXTOI010000060.1:10405-11976 GCA_964245645.1 uncultured Novosphingobium sp.
TAGCGACCGACAATCCCACTCGCGCGTCGAGCTTTCTTGAAGAGCTGCGCGATGCCGCAAACCGCATAGCGGCAATGCCGCGCGCTTTTCCGCTGATCCCACGCTATGAGCAGCACGGCATTCGCCGGCGATCCTGGAAGGGCTATGGCATCCTGTATTCGGTGCAATCCGATCACATCTTTGTTCATCGCATCATCGGCCCCGGCCAGGATCATGATCGCGCGCTACGGTTGAATTAAGCGGAACCGACAGGATGCAAGCATGAACCCCTCGGCAAAACCGCTGGGCCCGATCCCGGAGGGCTTCGCCGCCATCGGCAGCGAACTCGCGATCGCCGGCTTTCGTGCCTCGGAACTGGTCGCGCGCGCGGGCGACACGCCGCTGTTCATCTATTCCGCCGGGCGCGTGCGGGCGCAAGTGGCGAGGCTGCGCGCGGCCATGCCGGCACGGCTGGCGCTGCATTATGCGATGAAGGCCAATCCGTTTGCGCCGCTGCTGGGGCTGATGGCCGGGTTGGTCGATGGCTTCGACATCGCCTCGGGCGGAGAGCTGGCGATGGCGCGGGCGGCGGGGATCGATCCGGCGCTGATCAGCTTTGCCGGGCCCGGCAAGCGCGACCGCGAACTGGAAGCCGCGATCGTCGCCGGGGTGACACTGAACCTGGAATCCGAGGGCGAGGCCGATCGCGCGCTGGCGATTGCGGCGCGGCTGGGCATCACCCCGCGGTTGGCCATCCGGGTCAATCCGGCGTTCGATCTCAAGGGCTCGGGGATGAAGATGGGCGGCGGTGCCAAGCCGTTCGGGCTGGACGCGGCGCGCGTGCCGGCGCTGGCGCGGCGGATCGTCGCCGACGGGGCCGAATGGCGCGGGTTTCATATCTATGCCGGCAGCCAGGCGCTCGATGCCGCGGCGATTGTCGATGCCCAGGCCCAGACGCTGGCGCTGGCGGCGCGGCTGGCGCGCGAGGCCGGGGTGGCGCTGCCGCATTGCAACCTGGGTGGCGGCTTCGGCATCCCCTATTTTCACGGTGACCGGCCACTGGACATCGCGCGGATCGGCGAAGCGCTGGCAGAGCGGTTTGCGCAATTGCCAGATGAATGCGCAGAGACGCGGTTCTGCATTGAGCTGGGCCGCTATCTGGTGGGTGAGGCGGGGATCTATCTGGCGCGGATCGTCGAGCGCAAGCAAAGCCACGGCGCGGTATTCCTGATCACCGATGGCGGGCTGCATCATCAACTCGCGGCTTCGGGCAATTTCGGCACGGTGGTGCGGCGCAATTACCCTGTTGCTATCGCCAACCGCTTCGATGCGGCGCCTGCGGAGACGGCAAGCGTCGTGGGTTGCCTGTGCACGCCGCTCGATCGGCTGGCAGACATGGCTGCTTTCCCGCGCGCCGAGGTTGGCGACCTGGTCGCGGTGTTCTGCGCCGGGGCCTATGGCGCGAGCGCCAGCCCCTCGGCATTTCTGGGGCAGGGGCCGGCGCTGGAGATGCTGGTCTGAATAGCAGGTTTCCGGCCGGGCCGGGTGCGTCACCGGGGAACGAGATAAGGAAGAAGTGCCCACCCCTAGCC
>CAXTOI010000061.1:0-11942 GCA_964245645.1 uncultured Novosphingobium sp.
ATATGGTCCCAACACGCAACCTGGACATGGCGGAAGCTTTATTTTCATCTGCGAAGCCCAGGTCCATTATGTCCTCAGCATTCTGGAGCAGATGGCTGCTGCCGGTTTAGCGTCTGTCGAGTGCAAACAGGCGGTTTGCGATATTTTTAACGCCGAGATGATGGCGCGCCATGAAGAGATGATCTGGACGCACTCAGGCATGTCTACATATTACCGCAATTCGCGAGGCAGAGTGGTCGTGACGATCCCTTACCGCAACGTGGACTTCTGGCACATGACGCGCAAGGCGAACCTGGCAGACTTTATCAAGACGCCAGCTCAGCAAGACGCGGCCGTAGAAGCGGTGATTTGATCCTGCAACAGGTCGCCCACAAGAGAACGGCAGCAGGCAAGGAGAGGGTACGCAATAAGATGTCACACAATCTGGCCTCTCTCTTCGATACAGTCGCGTCTGCCGTTCCGGACCGCGAGGCCATAGTCTTCGGGTCCGAAGTGACAAGCTACGGCGAATTGAGCAATCGCGTTCGCCGCGTCGCTAACAGTCTCCTGGCGGCCGGACTTGGAATCCACACCGAACGCAGCGAGTTGGAGCGATGGCAGTCCGGGCAGTCGCATGTCGGGCTCTACCTGCTTAACTGCAGTGCCTATCTGGAATGTGCCATGGGCAGTCATGCCGCGCGCTGCGCGCCGTTCAACATCAACTTCCGCTATACGCCCACCGAACTTGCATAGCTCCTCAACGATGCCCATGCGGAAGCGGTCGTCTTCCATGCGCAATTTGCCGAGACGATGTCGGCGACGCTGCCGCTGCTTAACCGCCAGCCATTACTGATTCAGGTCGAAGACGGCTCCCGCACGCCGTTGCTCGACGGAGCGAAGGCGTATGCCGCGGTGCTGGCGGCATCCTCAGGCGATCGTCCCGAGGTGCGATTATCACCGGATGACCTGCATATATTATATACCGGCGGCACCACGGGCATGCCGAAGGGCACGCTATGGCGGCAGGCGGACCTGTTCGCATCGGTGCTGTCGACCGTGACGAGCCGGCTCAAGGCCGATCTCAGTTCCGCGGCCAGCATTGCGGCCGCCTCTGCGGTCATGCGCCCCGAGCGGGTCATGCCGCTGCCGCCGTTCATGCATGGCGCATCGTATTGGGTCGCGCTCGGCGCGCTGGTGTCGGGCGACACGCTCATCCTGCAGGACGATCCGGCGCGGCTCGACCCGCCGAATATCTGGCGGACCGTGGCGCAGCAAAAGGTCAGGGCGATGACGGTGGTCGGCGAAGCGTTTCTGCGGCCGCTGTGCGACGAGTTGGAGCGCGGCAGCCATGATACCGCCTCGCTGCACCGCATCGTTTCCGGCGGGGCCGCCACGACCGTCGAGACAAAAACGAAGCTCCTGCGTCTGCTCCCCCAGGTGCTGCTGGTCGACGCCGGTGGTGCAACCGAGAGTGGCCGGCAGTTGATGCGCGTCGCCCGTCATGGAGAAGCGGTCGCCAGCAATCTGTTCAACGCCGAGCCGGGCACATGTGTGGTGTCCGAAGACAAGGCGACTCGCTTGGCGCCTGGGCACGAAGGATCCGGATGGCTGGCGCGCTCGGGCCCGCTGCCGCTTGGCTATCTGAACGATCGAGCCAAATCGGACGCGACCTTTCCGATGTGCGACGGTGAGCGCATGTCGATCCCAGGCGATCGTGCCCGCCTTCTGGCTGACGGGATGATTGAGCTGCTTGGACGGGAGTCGGCCAGCATCAACACCGGCGGTGAAAAAGTCTTCGCCGAGGAGGTAGAGCAGGCGTTGCTGCGGCATCCCGCCGTGCTTGACGCGGTTGTGGTCGGGCGGCCAAGCGAACGATGGGGTCAGGAAGTGGTGGCCCTCGTGCAATACCGCGATGGCGTGCCGGGCAGCGATCAGGAGGTGATCCTGTCTACGTCTGACGTTCTGGCGCGTTATAAGCAGCCAAAGGCGATATTGCCGGTCGCCGAGATGGGAAGGACCCCCGCGGGCAAGCCCGATTATTCATGGGCTCGAGAATTTGTTGCACAGCAAGGTGCCTGATCTGATGGCGAAGTGGTGGCTGCCTGACATCGGGAGTCGCTGGCCATTATGACCGACGAAACCATGCCGGCCGCACTCGTCGAATGGGTGGAACATTCGGCGGGTCGTCGTGTCCTGACGTCGAAGCGCGCGCTCGGTGGCGGGTCTCGCACGACATGGTTGCTGGAGGTCGACGACCCCGGGTCGGACGCGGGTTTAGTCGTGCGGATCGAGAGCGGCAGCGGGGCCTTTGCGAACACGGATCTCAACTTCGAGCGGGAAGCCGTACTCTATCGCGCGTTAAGCCAGACTTCGGCTCCGATACCGGAACTGATTGCCATGTCCGATAACGGGCAGACGATGTTAACCACGCGTGCGTCCGGCCGCGACAGCCTTCGCCGCGAAAGCGAAGATTTTCGGCGCGTGACGCTCATGCGCTATGCGGAGGTGATTGCTGAACTTCATCATCTAGACTGCGCGGCCTTAAGCCTCGCAGGTTTCGTGCGACCTACAGATGCACGCGAGCATGCCATCAACGAAGTTATTTTTTGGGAGCGGATTGTACGCTCGCGTTGCCTGCCGGACCTGGAGCTTGAATATGCGTTTGCCTGGCTGGCAGCCCACGCGCCGACGGCGGTGACGCGGACGGCCTTGATTCATGGCGATTGTGGCCCCGGCAACTTCCTTTACGACGACGGCAAGATTACTGCGCTAATCGACTGGGAGTTCGCCCATATCGGCGATCCCGCAGATGATATGGCATGGCTGGAATTTCGTATTCTCAGAGACGGCGGCTCGCAGCAGTTGGCCGACGATGTGATCGCCCACTATGTTGCGATTTCCGGGCATGAGGTACAACCGAACATCCGCTATTACCGCTGTCTCGTTCTATTACGTTGTGCGGTCACGGCCGCGCTGTCGTTGGAAAGCGGTGGCGCGATGGGGGGAGCGGCGTACCGCCGAGCGTACCGCCGGCTGCTGCGGGACTTGCTGCTGAAGATAGCGGAGATCGAGGAGGTTGAGGTTGCGGTTCCAGCGTTCGCTGGGCAACCTTCTGAGTCGTCTGCGATGATGGAGGATGCTTTACGCGATGCACAGGCGCTTGTGGCGATGAACCGCGGCGCTGCCAAGCTGCGCTCATCCTGGCTCGAATGGACCATACGCTACCTGCGCAATCGAGAAACGCATGGCAGCCTGTTAGATGCGGCCAATCGACGTGATATGGCGGAAATATCCGCGTTTGCCGTTCCGGACGCCGACGAACAGCGGGAAGCGGTGATTGCGGCCGGGTCCAAGTCCAACCCGGCCGTCTTGGCGGCGCTGGCCCGCTGCGCTGTCCGAAACGATTGGATGTGGACGGGTAGCCCGACCGATGCCGTCGGAAGAGCCGACGGGGGGGCGGGCTGATGTCGATCGAGTTGCTGGAAGATGACAGTTTCGCCCTCCTTGATGCGAGAGATGATAACTTCCATACGCCGGCACCGGGTCGGTGGGCACACGAGACCTCGTGGTTCTGGTGGTTCGTTCCGGACGCCGGGATCGGTGCATGGTCCTATCATTGGGTGCGACCGAATATAGGGGTGACGGGTGGCGGGGTCTGGGTATGGGACCTCGAAACCAACTATTACTTCGACGCGCCATATTTCGTGAACGACTCCAACCAGCCGCTCGCACCCGATCGCAATCTCAACGATCATGTTTTCGCGTCGGGCCTTTCGCTGAAGACCCTCGAGCCGCTTACCAAATATCAATTGGGGTTTGCGGATCGCGATCGGCTTCGTTTCGATCTCGTGTTCGATGCGGTGCTGCCGCCGTGGGTCAACACTCTCGTCGGCGAGCCGCCTGCCCCGATGCACCTAGATCAATTCGGGCGGGTGTCCGGTCAGATGACCGTGCACGGCCAAACGTACACCGTCGACTGCGTCGCCAGCCGGGACCGTTCCTGGCATGAGCGGAACGAACGGTGGAAGCGGGGTGCAGTCGGTTACTGTGATGCGATCGATCCCGCCGGTGGAACGGCGTTTCTGGCGATTAGCGGCCGAGTCTTCCTTCCCGACAGCCAGGACGAGGAAACCATCCGGCAGGAGGAGGTCCATTCCGGCTATTTCGTACGCGACGGCCGGCGTTATCGCCTTCTCAGCGGTCGACGGTGGGTAGAACGCGATCGCGCAACAGGTGCGCTTTGCAGGATCGAGATCGAGGCGCGTGACACACACGATCGCACCTGTCGCGCCAGTGGCATCGTGGTCAGCAAGATCATGATTCCCAACCCTGGTGTGCATGGCATCGTGTGGATCACGATGATCCGCTGGACCTTCGATGACGGAACGGAGGCCTGGGGCCAAGACCAGGATGGCTGGCCGATGCGCGAGTGGTCGGCGTTTCGGCGTGGAAGTCGGATTGCGCGGAAGGCCGTCCAACGCACTTGAACACGCCTCCATAGTATGTCTATGTACGTTCATTCTTTTGAAAGAGAGGCAATTCGCGTGGTGAAGATTTCTTTCACGTCGGAACATGAGCAGTGGCGCGATACCGTGCGAGCATTCGTCACCGAAAAGTCGCCGGTAAAAGAAGTTTTCCGACTCATGGCCACAGACACGGGGTTTGATCCCGAGACCTGGCAGGTGATGGCGAGCCAGGTTGGATTTCAGGCACTGATCGTGCCTGAGGAGTATGGCGGCTTCGGCTTCGGCTTCGTCGAACTCGGCATCGTCTTTGAAGAAATGGGCCGAGCGGTGATGTGCGCGCCGTTCCTATCGACGGTTCTTGCGACAGTCACCTTGTTGACGGCGGGTGACGAGGAAGCCAAGCGGGCCTATCTTCCTAAGATAGTGTCTGGCGAGACCATCGCGACGCTGGCGGTAACCGAAGGCCGCGGCATTTGGGAGGAGACAGCCATCGCCACCCGTGCCGAAGCTGGCGACGGCTGGCGGCTCAGTGGCGTCAAGACCTTTGTACTTGATGGCAATTCGGCAAGTCTGATCCTGGTTGCGGCGCGAACCGCAGCCGGTGTGTCGTTGTTTGCCGTAGATTCACATGCTGCCGGCTTCCGCGCCTCGGCCATGACGACGATGGACCAGACGCGCAAGCTGAGTGAGCTCAACTTCGACGCGACGCCCGCCAGGCTGGTGGGCGAAGACGGGTGTGGTTGGGAAGTTGTTCGGCGCGTGCTTGACTTAGCGGCGGTAGCGATCTCGGCCGAGTGCGCCGGCGGTGCTCAGCGTTGCCTCGACATGGCCGTCGATTATGCCAAAACGCGGGTGCAATTCGGCCGCTTGATCGGATCTTTTCAAGCCATCAAGCACAAGTGCGCCGACATGCTGCTGGAGGTCGAATCCACTAAATCTGCCGCCTATTATGCAATGATTGCGGCAAGCGAGGACGCCAGCGACTTGCCGCTCGCCGCTTCCCTCGCAAAATCATATTGCAGCGAAGCCTTTTTCCACGTCGCTTCCGAGAATATCCAGATCCACGGTGGCATCGGCTTCACCTGGGAGCATCCCGCGCATCTGTATTTCAAGCGCGCCAAATCATCCGAACTGCTGTTCGGCATGCCCGCGTTTCACCGCGAGCAGATGGCGCAGCAGCTTGTGGGCTGATCGATGCAAAGCGCTGGCCACGATCTGACTGTGCAGGAGCATGGCGTGAACGACGACACGAAGACGCGGCGGCGTAACGCACTTCGTGATTCGATGCTGCTCACGCCTTACGCCCGCTCGCTTGGCCTGGAGTTTGAGTTGTTCGAAGAGAATGGCGTTCGCCTACGTCTTCCGTTTGCGCCGGGCTTCACTAACGATGGCTCGCGACTGCACGGCGGCGTGGTAAGTGCAGCGCTCGACACCACGGCTGCGGCGGCCTTCTGGGCGAGCTACGACTTTTCGGCGGTTGTCAGCGCCTCGACGGTGGCGATGAGCATCCAGTTCACGAAAGCGTGCAATGAAAGCGACCTCTGGTGCTCGGCACGCGTGGTCAGGGCTACCCGGCGCCTGGCCTTCATCGAAGCAAGCAGCTTGGACGTCCATGGCGAATTGATCGCCCATGGCAATATGACCTTCATGATCTCGCCGAGGTCGAGCTCGACGAAACAGATGAACGACGGCGAAGGCGAAGACCTTAGGAGAATGAAAGGTGACTAAGCCGATGATGGAGGATTTCAGGAAGGAGTGCCTCGCCTTCCTGGGTGACAATGCTCCTCCGCTCAGCCGCGAGGAAATCGGCGCCTGGGGCCGCGGCAAGGACGTCGTGGCGCTTTACGAGGAGCTTACCCCCGAGGAGGAACAAAATAAGCTTGCCAAAGCCAAGGCATGGCGAGCGAAACGGTACGCCGCGGGCCTGGGGTGGATTTCCGGACCGGTCGAGCTCGGCGGCCGCGGCTTGCCGCGATCGTATGACGCTGAATATTACCGGCTGGAAGGGCAATTCGACGTTCCCGATCAGGGATGTTTTGGCGTGGGCATGGGCATGGTGGCGCCAACGATCCTTGAACACGGCACGCCGGTAGCACAGGCGGAGTACCTTCCCCGGCTTCATCGGGGCGAGATGATTGCCTGCCAACTGTTCAGCGAGCCGGGTGCCGGGTCGGACATCGCCGGGGTGCGCACGTCAGCGCGGCGGGAAGGCGACAAATGGATCATCTCCGGGCAGAAGGTCTGGACATCCGGCGCGCACTACAGCCAGATCGGCGAAATCCTGTGCCGTACGAATGCCGAAGTGCCCAAGCATCAGGGGCTGACCGCGTTCGTCGTCAGGATGGACACGCCCGGCGTAGAGGTGCGACGCCTGCGGCAGATGACCGGCGGCTCTTCGTTCAACGAGGTTTTTCTCGATGAGGTCGTGGTCCCCGATGAGGATCGGCTAGGTGAGGTCAACGGCGGCTGGCAAGTCGCCGTGACGACGCTCATGAACGAGCGGGCATCGATGGGCGGCACGCGGGCGCAAGGCGGCCTCACTGCGGCCCGGCGCCGCCTGATCGAGTTGCTTCAGCATAGCGACCATCGCGATGACCCGGTCCTGCGCCAGGAGCTGATGCGTGCCTACACCGGATTTACGCTGTCGCACTGGACCAGCCAGCGCGCAATGGAGCGGATCCGCAGCGGCCATCCGCCGGGGCCGGAAATGTCGATCGCCAAGATGGCGCTAACGCTTAATCTTTTACGCACCGGCGACTTCGTCAGCCATCTCCTCGGGCCCGCGCTCTGCGCCGATGTCGAGGAATGGGGAACTTTCGCCTGGTCGAAATTCATCTGCGGCGCACCGGGGGTAAGGATCGCCGGCGGCACGGACGAAGTCATGCGCAACATCGTTGCCGAGCGTGTGCTCGGTCTGCCGAAGGATAGCTGAGTACGCGGTGAAGAATGAGCCACGCTTCGAACCTGTTTGGAAAGCCTGTGCCGCCCCGCTCCCGGCCCAACCGCTCACAGGATACCTTAACTGGGTGGTTGGCCCGGGAGCGGGACGCCACAGGCTTAGAAACAGACCCTCAGATGAAAAGGACATGACATGCAGAACAAGGTTGATTTCGCGGGGCGCGTAGCGATCGTCACCGGCGCGGGAAACGGCCTCGGCCGCGAGCATGCTCTATTGCTTGCCGCGCGTGGTGCAAAGGTGGTGATCAATGATCTGGGCGGCTCGGTCGACGGCAGCGGTGCGTCACTCGGGCCCGCCGAGCAGACGGCCGAAGAGATCCGTTCGCGCGGGGGCGCGGCGGTGGCCAATTCGAGCAGCGTAGCCACGGTCGAAGGCGGCATGGAAATCGTGGCGGCTGCGCTCGACAGCTTCGGCAGGATCGATATCGTCATCAACAATGCCGGCATTCTGCGCGACGGATCGTTTGCCAAGATCGAGCCGGAAAACTGGGATGCCGTCGTGAACGTGCATCTTCGCGGGGCGATGTGTGTGACTCGCGCAGCATGGACTCATATGAAGGAGCAATCCTATGGCCGGATCGTCTGCACAAGTTCAAATGCCGGTATCTTCGGCAACTTCGGACAGGCGAATTATGGCGCTGCTAAAGCCGGCCTGATCGGCCTTACCCGCGTACTTGCGCAGGAAGGGCGCAAGGCCAACATCCTGGCTAACATCGTCGCGCCGATTGCGCGAACCCGCATGACGGAGGAGTTGCTCGGCCGTCTCGCATCCAAGCTTGATCCTTCACTGGTTTCACCGGTCGTCGCCTATCTCGCGTCGGAGGCTTGCAGCAAAACCGGCGAGATCTTGAGCGTGGGCGGTGGCCGCGTCTCACGGCTCTTCATCGGTGCAACCACCGGGATCTTCGATCAGCAGCTGACGACGGAAACGGTAGCGGACCGGATCGAGGAAATCTTTGCTGAGACGGGGTACACCGTGCCGTCGAGCACGCCTGAAGAGACGGCGCTATTCGTCAACGCGATCAGGGGTGCTAGAGATGCTGCAGCCGTCTGAGGATCCAAATATCGGCAAGCGATCGTGGCTAAGTAAGTAGCCGGAGCGCTGCTGACGGCCTGCAGGCGCGGCTGAGATGGTGCGCCGCACCATCCAGCGCGTTGACACTTATTGACTTCGTATCTAAAAAACTGCGGCATGGCCAAGAAAGCGGAACGGGTAAGCAGCAATGGCACGCAAGCTGCAGAGGAACGTGTAGATCGACGACGGGTTGGCCCAGCTACCAAGGCGATGCTTGAGCGCGTAGCGGCGCAACAATTCGATGTTGTCGGCTTTCAAAGCGTCACGATGAAATCCATTGCGTCGGAGTGTGGCCTCACGCCGTCTGCGTTCTACAATCACTTTCCGTCCAAGCAGGATGTACTGTTCAGCATAATCTGTAGCGCTTACGACCGGTTGGGCGAAGCTGTCGAAGATGCGCTGGCGGTTGCCGGTACGAAGCCTGTCGATCGACTTCACGCCGCAATCAGAGCGATGAGCGGATGGCTGTTAAAGCACCCGAGCGAAGCCCGGGTGTCACGACGCGAAATCCACGAGCTTGATGAAGCTCGTCGGCATGAGATGACCGGCCGGTGGCGCAGCTTTCGCCGCAACATCGAGAAGATCATCGTGGACGGCATCGCTGAAGGACAAATCCCCGTACGAGACTTCCACTCTTATGACATGCCCAAGGTGCTCGCGACCGTTATCGTCAGCATGGCCGAGTCGCTTCCCGAAACGTTCCCGGCGGGTGAGATCGATATGGATCATGAGGATAACAAGGCCACCGAACTGCTGGTGTGGTTGACTGACCGGCTGCTATCGCAAGGTGACCTTGGCAAAGGCGTGACGCTCACAGGGACTGCGATGCGCCAATGAGCTCTCGTATGGCCAGAACTTTTCCGTAGAATACCTCTACTCGTGCGATAGAACCGTCGGTGACTTGGTAAAGCTCTACCCCACCGGTCTCGGCGATCTGCCCGCTGCGGCGACATTCGAACGAGACCGACATGCGCAAAGCCGCCATGTCTTGCATGGCGCGAACATCCGTAAGGGTCGCGGCGACGCGTATCGTTCGCGGAATTTTGCGAGCGAATTCGGCAAGTCCCCGAGGGCCTCGGTAGATTCCTCCGAACGGAAGGTCCGGCGGCTCGATCAGGATGGCATCCTCGGCCATCATTGCCATGGCCGGAGGCAGCTCACCGGACGCGACATGACGGAAGAACTTCTCGACCAGCGTCTGGACGTCAGCTGGCGACATACGATTTCTCCTGGGCTTCGCGTTCAGCGCGCCATCGCAACGAACATCCAGGCAAGATCATCTGGATGTTCGCTTGTCCATATTGCGCTATATCAAGCTGCCGCCTTTTCCAGGATGTGCACGCCGCACGCCGAGCCGATCCCGATCACATGCGCCAATCCGACCTTCGCATCCGCAATCTGTCGTTTGCCGCCCTCACCGCGCAGATGCACCGCTAGTTCGTACAGGTTTGCAATGCCCGTCGCCGCAACCGGATGCCCCTTGGACAAGAGGCCGCCCGAAACGTTGACCGGCAGCGAGCCGTCTCGCCAGGTGGCCCCGCTCTTGAAGAAATCGACGGCACCGCCTTCTTCGCAAAGCATGAGATTGTCGTAATGCACGAGCTCCGCGGATGCAAAACAATCGTGGAGTTCGACAAGGTCGAGATCAGACGGCCCCAGGCCTGCCTGCTCGTAAGCCAACCGGGCAGCGTTGCGCGACAGCGTGTTGATGTCAGGCAGAACCTGACAGCCTTCGACCCAGGGATCGGTGGTCAGAATAGAGGCGGAGATTTTGACCGCACGGCGACGCTGTTCCAGCGACAGCGTCTTCAACTTGCTATCGGTGACCAGAACGGCGGCAGCCGACCCATCACAATTCGCCGAGCACATCGCCCGGGTATTGGGATAGGAGATCATCGGCTCGTTGCGGATGTCCTCCACGGTCATACGCTTCTGATAGGCCGCCAGGGGATTAAGCGTGGAATGTTCGTGGTTCTTCTCGGCGATGCCCGCGAACACCTCCCACGGCACCTCACCGTAGCGATGGCCGTATGCCATGCTTATCAAGGAGAAGGTGCCGGGCTGGGTATCGGTGCCGATCCTCCCGTCGACGGACGCCACGGCGCCCAGCCGGCCCTTCGGCTCCCAGACTTTCGCGTCCGCCTTCCGGTTTGCGCCGGTGAGCAATCCCGCGCCGGCAAGCTTCTCGACGCCGACTGCCAGGCCGACATCGCACTCGCCGGCTTTCAGTGCCATCATCGACGTGCGAACCGCCGCCGCGCCGGTAGCGCAGGCATTGGCGATGTTATACGCCGGAATGCCGGTCTGGCCGATCTGCTTTTGCAGGCGTTGCGCCGTTCCCATGTTCGCCGCCCACAAATTGCCCAGCGTCAGCACGCCGACGTCCTGCATGGACAAACCGCCGTCCGCCAGCGCACCCAAGGCCGCCTCGCTCGCCAGATCGATGCTGTCCTTATCCGGATGCTTGCCGAACCGGGTCATGTGGATGCCGACGATCCAAATATCTTCTGCCACTTTAAATACTCCTAAATCGCAGGTTCGAAGGCGTAGCGCATCGCTTCGACGCCGGTGCTGTCTGTTCCGATCGACTGCGTGACCAGACGCACCTTCATTCCGGTCTTGACGACCGCAGGGTCCGGATCGATGTTGACCAAATTGGTCCGAACCGAGGTGCCGCCACAATCGACCAGTGCGGCAACGAACGGCACCGGCACACCGGGGGCGGCAAAGTGCACGATCGTGAACGTCTTCACCTCCCCTTCGGCAGGCAGCGGTACGTCCTTGAACTCCATTGAGCCACAGGAAGCACAGGCGTTACGGCGATCGAAAAAGCGTGCCGCGCATCGTGTGCATTCGTGTGCCTTAAGGTGGGGCTGGTCTCCCAAAACGAGATAATCGACCATTGAAACTTGGCAGTTCATCAAGCTTGCTCTCATATTTGTGAATGAACGGACATTCGTCTGTTCGATCAGATGAGCCTTGTCAAGGCCATCACGAGCTTGCTTCATGCCGAGCACCTGCAAGTTTCCTGTTGTGTGTGTGATTGTTCGTTCATATGCTGTGTGATGCGCGACGCACTAACCGTCGGCCAGACACGAAGAAGGATGCTTTGGTGTGCAGACGATCGGAAAAAGCGGCGACGACGAGGCGTTCCGGGCAGAGTGCGTCGGATTTTTCGAAGCCAACTATCCGCGGCAAACAGGCCCGGCCCGATCGACGGGGCCGGCTGATCTGGCGCCGATCGTTTTATTTCACGAAACCGACCACGTCCTGGAGGCACAACAGGTTGCTACGGCACGCGAGTACCGTCGCAAGCTTGACGATGCGCAATTGAGCTGGATCAGCGGGCCAGTTGCTTGTGGCGGGCGCGGCCTGCCTGGACGCTATGAGCAGATCTTTTCGCAAGTCTCGGCGCAATTCGATTTTCCTGACCAGACATGCTTTGGCGTGGGGCTGTCGATGGT
>CAXTOI010000062.1:0-11821 GCA_964245645.1 uncultured Novosphingobium sp.
AGCTGTAGACCATCTCTAGCCGCTTGAACGCGTCGATCTCGGTGAGCAGCGCCTGTTTGTCGGAAACCTTGGCGCTGATATGCGCGGCGATTGCGTCAGCCAGCTTCGAGGCATCCTCGATCTCGCCCAATTGCTCGCCCGCGTCCTGTGCCAGCTTCTTGTTGAGCTTGGCATATTCGTGGAATTGCTCGACGACGCTGCGCATCATGCCGGCGGATTCGGCGCCCTCGATCACTTCGGACTCGATGGGCTCGACCTGGCCGATGAGCATGTCGTTTTCTTCGCGCACCGCCACCAGCTTGCCGCGCGACTGACCCTCGACCAGCACACGCACGGTGCCATCGGGCAGCTTGAGCAATTGCAGCACGGTCGCGATCACGCCGACATCGTAGAGGTCGTCCCGCTCGGGATCGTCACAGCCGGGATCGAGCTGGGCGACAAGGAAGATGTCCTTGTCATCGGCGGTCATCGCCGCCTCCAGCGCGGCGACCGATTTTTCGCGCCCGACAAACAGCGGCACGACCATTCCGGGAAAAACCACGATGTCGCGCAGGGGAAGCAAAGCAAGCAGGTTCATCAGTTCCATCCATCGAACGCGAATTTGCGATTTCTCGTCAAAAGCGCTTGTTTCAGGCCAAAGCCGTAGACCGGAATATGGGGGGATGCGGATCGGGTTGCAATGGCTGGGTGCGGAGCCGCCTGTGGATCGTGGCGGTGGCGCTGCTTCCTGCCGGCTGCCGTTTCGTCACCGCAGGGCCGGCCCGTAGTCGAAACATGGCCCGGACGAGCGGATAGCCGGCCCGCTCAGTCGGTCAGATCGGTCCAGGCTTCCTTCAAGCGATCGAAGAACCCCTTGCTTTGCGGCGATTCGTCGCCGGTTTCGCCTGCCTGGAATTCGCGCAGCAATTCCTTCTGGCGCACCGAGAGCTTCGTCGGCGTTTCCACCATGATCTCGACCACCATATCGCCGACGCCGCGTCCGTTCAGCACCGGCATGCCGGCACCGCGTTTGCGCAATTGCTTGCCTGACTGGATGCCTGCCGGAATCGCAATCACGTGACGCTGCCCGTCAAGGCCGGGAATGGCGATCTCGCCGCCCAGCGCCGCGCTGGTAAAGCTGATCGGGGCGCGCGTGACCAGCGTCGTGCCATCTCGCTCGAACACCGAATGGGGGCGAATGTGGAGGAAAATATAGAGGTCTCCGGGCGGTGAACCGTTCGGCCCCACCTCGCCCCGCCCGGTCAAGCGGATGCGCGTGCCGGTGTCGACCCCGCGCGGAATGGCAACTTCAAGCTTTTGCGCCTTGTCGACCCGGCCTTCGCCGGCGCAGGCGCGGCATGGTTTCTCGATGACTTTGCCATGGCCCATGCAGGTGGGACACGTGCGCTCCATCATGAAGAAGCCCTGCTGGGTACGCACCTTGCCTTGGCCGCCGCACATCGTGCAACGCCGCGTGCCGGTGCCGGGCGTGGCGCCGGTGCCGCTGCACGGTTCGCAAGCCTGCGCCACCTCGACCTCGATCTCGGCCTGCTTGCCGTGGAACGCCTCGTCGAGGCTGATTTCCATATCGAAGCGCAGGTCCGCGCCACGGCGACCCTGCTGGCGGCCATTTCCCCCGGCGAAACCATTGCCGAAGATCGATTCGAAGATATCGCCGATGTCCGAGAAACCGGCGCCGCCGGCATTGCCCGCCGCACCCATATTGCCGTTCTGATAGGCTTCATGGCCGAAGCGGTCGTAAGCGGCGCGCTTTTGCGGGTCTTTCAGGCATTCATAGGCCTGGCTGATCGACTTGAATTTCGCTTCGGAATCCTGGCATCCCGGATTCTTGTCGGGGTGAAACCGGATCGCCTGCTTGCGATACGCCGATTTGAGCGTGCCGTCATCGGCGTCGCGCGTCACTTCCAGCAGTTCGTAGAAATCAGCGGTCGTGCTCATCAATCGTCACCGTCATCCATGATCGTCGGCAGCAGGTCGTTGTTCTCTTCGATACGCAGCATCCTGATGTCGCGAACCGAGGCTTTGAACCACGAGAATTTACGACCCATCTTTTGCACGGTCAGCACACATTTGACCGCATCGACGCTCTGGTCACCGAAATACCCGCTGCCTTGAACCCATTCAAAGCCGCGCGCGGTCAGAAAACCGCGAATATCACTGTAGGCGTTGGTGAAGGAAGCGTTAGGATAAGTCTGCCGCAGCGATTCTGTATCCAGATCGAAAATGATCGCGTACATGCTGCCCCTCCCCCCGGAGTTATGTCCTGTTCCCGGCCGGCGAAACATTGGCCAGCCGGGAGCTAGGTCTGTCAATTGGTCATAGGATGAGGGCATGCACCTGATCCTTCCGATCGCGTGTTCTGCTTTCGCGGTACGACGATCAGTTCTTGTCGTCCACTTCCGAGAATTCGGCATCGACTACGTCTTCGCCGCCAGCGTGCGCATGCGCCGCGTCGGCTCCGGGCGAAGCAGCCGCGGCCTGCTCTTTCTCGTAGATCGCCTGACCCAGCTTCATCGCCTTTTCAGTCAGCGCCTGCGTCTTGGCGGTCATCGTATCGGCATCGCCGCCTTCGATCGCCGCCTTGGTCTCGGCGATCGCCGCCTGGATATCGGCCTTCAGCGCGGCATCGATCTTGTCGCCGTGTTCAGACAATTGCTGCTCGGTCGAATGGACCAGGCTGTCGGCGTTATTGCGCGCCTCGGCCGCAGCACGGCGCTTCTTGTCCTCCTCGGCGAACTGTTCGGCATCGCGGACCATCTGGTCGATGTCTTTTTCGTTCAACCCGCCCGAAGCCTGAATCTTGATCTGCTGCTCCTTGCCGGTGCCCTTGTCCTTTGCCGTCACATTGACGATGCCGTTAGCGTCGATATCGAAGGTCACCTCGATCTGTGGCACGCCGCGCCGGGCGGCGGGAATGCCGATCAGGTCGAACTGGCCCAGCGCCTTGTTGTCGGCCGCCATTTCGCGCTCGCCCTGGAACACCCGGATCGTCACCGCCTGCTGATTGTCCTCCGCAGTCGAATAGACCTGGCTCTTCTTGGTCGGGATCGTCGTGTTGCGGTCGATCATCCGGGTGAACACGCCGCCCAGCGTCTCGATGCCGAGGCTCAGCGGGGTCACGTCGAGCAGCAGCACATCCTTGACGTCGCCTTGGAGCACGCCGGCCTGGATCGCAGCACCCATCGCCACCACTTCATCGGGATTAACGCCGGTGTGCGGTTCGCGGCCGAAGAAGTCCTTCACCGCGTCGCGCACCTTGGGCATGCGGGTCATGCCGCCGACCAACACGACTTCGTCGATGTCCGTTGCCTTGATCCCGGCATCGGCCAGCGCCTTGCGGCAAGGCTCCATCGTGCGCTGGATCAGATCGGCGACCAGACGCTCCAGATCGGAACGGGTGACGGTTTCGACCAGATGCAGCGGCGTGGTCGCACCGCCTTCCATGCGGGCGGTGATGAACGGCAGGTTGATTTCGGTGGACTGCGCGGAAGACAATTCGATCTTGGCCTTTTCGGCGGCTTCCTTCAGCCGCTGCAACGCCAGGCGATCGTTCTTGAGATCGAGACCTTCCTTGGCCTTGAACTTGTCGGCGAGATATTCGACCAGCTTGGCGTCGAAGTCTTCGCCGCCCAGGAAGGTATCGCCGTTGGTGGACTTGACCTCGAACACGCCGTCGCCGATTTCCAGCACGGAAATATCGAAAGTGCCGCCGCCAAGGTCATAGACCGCGATGGTCTTGCCGTCGCTCTTGTCCAGGCCATAGGCCAATGCCGCCGCAGTCGGCTCGTTGATGATGCGCAACACTTCAAGACCGGCGATCTGGCCGGCGTCCTTGGTGGCCTGGCGCTGGGCGTCGTTGAAATAGGCCGGCACGGTGATCACCGCCTGCGTGACCGATTCGCCCAGGTAAGCCTCGGCTGTTTCCTTCATCTTCTGCAGGATGAAGGCCGACACCTGCGAGGGGCTGTAATCGGTGCCCCCAGCATTGACCCAGGCATCGCCATTCTTGCCCTTGGCGATCCGGTACGGGACCAGGCTCATGTCTTTTTGGGTCATCGGATCTTCGAAGCGGCGGCCGATCAGGCGCTTGACCGCGAAAATGGTATTGTCGGGATTGGTCACGGCCTGGCGCTTGGCGGGCTGGCCGATCAGGCGTTCGCCATCCTTGGTGAAAGCCACGATCGAAGGCGTGGTGCGCGCGCCTTCCGAATTCTCGATAACCTTGGGCTTGCCGCCGTCCATGACTGCAATGCAGCTGTTGGTCGTGCCAAGGTCGATACCAATTACTTTAGCCATTGTACCCCATTCCTCTATTCATCAGTTGACACCGCGCGTTGCGCCTCCCGCTATCGGCAAGACGGCTCGGCAGCTCGGGAATGATCCATTCCGAGGGGCGATATAGGTGCGGTTTCGCTTGGCACAAGAGCGACGGCGCATTAGCCGGGGCCCGGATTCGGGTGAACGATCGACCACCCCTGTGACAAAGGCCCACTGCATGCAGACGTCCGTTTTCCTTCCTGTCAGCGCCCTGGCCGCAGCGGCGCTGGCGCTGTCCGGCTGCCACCACCGCGCCGCGCCGGCGGGCGCTACGGCGATGACGCCGGGCATGGTGGTATCGCAGGCGCGGTTGTTGCTGCCGGCGGTCAAAGGCCATCCCGCTGCCGCCTATTTCACGCTGGGCAATGAAAACAATCTGGCGGCCACGCTGGTGCGGGTCGATGTCGACGGGGTGAAGCAGACCGAAATGCACGAAACTGTCGGCGGAGCGATGACGGCATTGTCGCAGGTGCGCATCGATCCGGGCAAGAACGTGATCTTTTCTCCGGCGGGCAAGCACGTCATGGCCTTCGGCATCGCCCCCAGCCTGACCCCTGGCGGGGCCAGCGCGATCATTTTTCATTTTCAGGATGGCAAGACGACCTCCGCCCCGCTGCGGGTCGAGGCACTGGGCGACGGCATGGGCAGCGGCATGGTGGGCATGGGGGCGAAACCTTGAAAGCCGCGCTTGAATGATCTTATCTGCCCTCCCGGCAGCGAGCGCGTGCTGACCGAGGGCGAGGTGACGCTGGTCCGCTCGACGTTCTCGAACCAGGTCGATCCCGTCCCGGTGCGCATTCGCCGGCGGCGGTGGTTTCCGCTGCAGCCGCGCGATGTTGTCATGGCGCCTTGCGGCCATATCCATTTCCACCCGCGTTCGCCTGATTACCGCGATGATTTTGCGAGCGAATCGCTAGCGCTGCAGGGCTTTTTCATCCACGAGATGGCACATGTCTGGCAGACGCAGCAGCATGGGCGGTACTACCTGGTGCTGCGACGCCATCCGTTCTGTCGCTATGATTACAAGCTGCGGCGCGCATGGCGGCTGGCGGACTACGGCCTCGAACAGCAGGCCGAGATCATCCGCCACGCGTTTCTGATCGGGCGAGGTGCGCAATTCGCAACGGCAGCCGAACAAGCGAAGATCACCGATCTGGTCATGGCTGCAATGGCACTTCGAGATAGCAGCCGAACTCGTTGACGAAGTCGACCGCGATGCAGCAATGCACCCGGCCCTGACTGTTATCGAAGCTGGCGCTTTCCCCGACCGGAAACACCGGCTGGTGCCAGACGCCGGGATCGATATGCAGGCCAAACGAGCCATCGCAGTAAAAGGCGACGAAATGGTCGGGCGCGATATCGTCGCCGGGTTTGGCCAGCAGCGCTACGAACGCGGCGCCATCGCGGGGAGAGAAGATCTGGCCGCCGTCGGGATGGTAATTTGCCTCATGCGTATAGATGCGGCGCGTATCGGCGGGCTTGCGCGTTTCCGAAGCCGTGGCCGGATCGGCGAACCAGCCGGTGATGTAGCTGCGCCCCACGGCGTGATTGACCGCGTGTTGTATCTCGCCCCGTCGCACCATCTCGAAGCGGTCTTCGACCACGCCGCCTTCGTTGCCGGTGCCCGGAACGACGGCGCGCCAGCCGGGCTGGGGCCAGGTGACAATGGTGACTTCACCCAAGGCGAAGTCGGCAACTTGGTGGCCGTAGCCGCGCAGGCTTTCGGCAGTGGCGATAACCAGGGGTACGCGGTGGACGCGCACTTCGCCGGTAGCGATCGACGGCGGGGCGGCAAGATCGATTTCGGCGAAGTTCGAGAGGGTATCCGGATCAACCGCGTTCATGCCCGCCCCCTCGATATAAAAGCCATACCCGTCCTTTCCTCCCGTCCTGAGCCTGTCCAAAGTCTGCCTTTCTTCCTGCACGCGCGGAACAAGCAAGGACAGTCCTTCGACAAGCTCAGGAAAGGCGGCGAATAATCAATCCGGCTTCTTCGCCACTGCTACCATCGCCGGGCGCAGGAGGCGGTCCTTGATCATGTAGCCTGCGGCCATTTCCTGGATCACCGTGCCCGGCTCAGCGTCGTTGGGCATTTCGATCATCGCCTGATGCTGGTTCGGGTCGAGCGGCAGGCCCATTGCGGCGATGCGGGTGATGCCGTGCGAGCCGAATACCTTTTCCAGCTCGCGTCCGGTAGCGTCCAGACCGGAAATCACGGGCTTGAGCTTGTCATCCTCGCGCAGCTCGGCAGGAATGACCCCGAGCGCCCGCGAGAGATTATCGGCGACCGACAACATATCGCGCGCGAAGGCCGTGGCGGCGTAAGCGCGCGCATCGGCAACGTCCTTTTCCAGGCGGCGGCGCACGTTCTGCGTTTCCGCCTTGGCGTATAGCACTTCCTGCCTGGCGGTGGCGAGATCTTCGGTCAACCTCGCCAGTTCGGCAGCTGGCGCGTTGATTTCGCTCGTGTCTTCGGCCAGCGGCGATGGATCCTGCGTCTGGGTGGTATCATCGGTCATGTCGTACAAATTCCAAAAGCATCGTGCAAAGTGGACCCGGTTCGCATCAGCCGATGCAACACCGGCATCAACCGATCAATTTGCCCAGGGATTGGGCAGTGAAATCCACCATGGGGACGACTCGCGCATAATTCAACCGTGTCGGCCCGATAACCCCGACCACCCCGACCACCCGCCCCTCGCGGTCGCGATAAGGCGAGGCGATCACCGTTGAACCCGAAAGCGCGAACAGCCGGTTTTCCGCACCGATGAAAATCCGCGTCGATTCGGCGTCTTTCGCCAGCTCCAGCAACTCGGCCACCGACTGCTTGTTTTCCAGATCATCGAGCAATGATCGCACCCGCTCGATGTCGAACAGCGCCGATTCATCGAGCAGATTGGCTTGGCCGCGCACGATCAGCACCGGGCGGCGCAATGCATCCTCGCTCCATACCGCCAGGCCGCGCGCCACGACATCGCGGCTGGCGGCATCGAGCGCCGAACGCCCCGACGCGATATCGGCCAGCATCATGCGCGCCGCATCCGACAAGGTCCGCCCGGCCAGATGCGCCGAAATGTAATTGCCCGCTTCCTCCAGCGCGCCGGGGCGCAGCCCGGGGGGCAAGTCGAGCACGCGGTTTTCGACGGCACCATCTTCGCCTACCATCACCGCCAATGCCCGGCCGGGCAACAGCGGCACCAGGCTGAGCTGGGACAGGCGCAGTTCGCGGCGCGGCACCATCACCAGCCCGGCGCATGCCGACAAGTCCGACAGGATCGCGCTGGTCGCCGCCAGTGCCGCCTCGATCGGGCCGGGCCGCGATACCTGACGCTCGATCGCGGTGCGTTCTTCCAGTGTCGGTTCAGCCACTTGCATCATGCCGTCGACAAACAACCGCAAGCCCATTTCGGTCGGCAAGCGACCGGCGCTGGTATGCGGATGCGCCAGCAGGCCGAGCATTTCGAGTTCCTGTAGCACCGAGCGGATCGATGCCGGCGAAAGATTGAGCCCGCCGCCGCCCGCCAGGGTCCTGGACCCGACCGGCTGGCCCGAGGCGAGATAGCCTTCCACGACGAGACGGAAGATGTCGCGCGCGCGGGTGTTGAGTTCGGGAATGGGGAGCGCAGACATTGCAGCCGTCTATGCGGTATCGCAGGCCGAGTTACAAACGGCAGTCGCGCGTACTTCCTTTCTGCCCGGCAACGGCTAAGGCGGCGCGGCTAGCCCTTTCGGGCATGAGGAGATTTCCATGCGACCTTCCGGCCGCGCGCCTGACGATATGCGCGCTCTCGAATTCCTGACTCGTTACACGATTCACGCCGAAGGTTCGGTGCTGGTATCCTTTGGCGATACCCGGGTGCTGGTGACCGCATCGATCGAGGAGAAAATCCCGCCGTTCCTGCGCGGCAAGGGCGAAGGCTGGGTAACCGCGGAATATTCGATGCTGCCCCGCGCCACGCATACGCGCGGGTCGCGCGAGGCAGCGAAGGGCAAGCAAAGCGGGCGGACGCAGGAGATTCAGCGGCTTATCGGGCGAAGCTTGCGTTCGGTCACCGACATGAAAAAGCTCGGCGAGCGCCAGATCGTGCTCGATTGCGATGTTATCCAGGCCGATGGCGGCACGCGCACCGCAGCGATTTCGGGCGCATGGGTGGCGCTGAAGCTGGCGACCAACAAGCTGTTGGCCAGCGGCGCGATTGCCGAAGATCCGCTGACCCGGCAAGTCGCCGCGGTCAGCTGTGGCATCTACAAGGGCACGCCGGTGCTCGATCTCGATTATCTGGAAGACAGCGCCGCCGATGCCGACGCCAATTTTGTGCTGATCGAAGGCGGTCATATCGCCGAGGTTCAAGCCACCGCCGAGGGCGCGACCTATGACGAGGAAAGCTTGCTGCGCCTGCTGCGGCTGGCCCGAATCGGTTGCGATCGCATCTTCGCGGCGCAGCGCAATGCTATCGGGCAATAATGCCGAAGCTTGGCAACAAGCTGGTGATCGCCACGCATAACGCGGGCAAGCTGCGCGAGATTGCTGATTTGCTTGCGCCTTATAGGCTGGACTGCGTGTCCGCGGGGGCCTTGGGATTGCCCGAGCCTGCGGAGACCGGGACCAGTTTTGCAGAAAATGCGGTGATCAAGGCGCGCGCCGCGGCGCAGGCCGCGAGCCTGCCCGCGTTGGCCGACGACAGCGGGCTGTGCGTGGCGGCGCTGGGCGGTCGGCCGGGGGTATACACCGCCGACTGGGCGGAGCGGCAGTGGTTCGAGGGGGCCGCTGGACGTGACTGGTATCTGGCGATGGGCAAGGTCGAGGGGCTGCTGGCCGAACAAGGGCCCGAGGTCGATCGCTCGTGCCATTTTGCGTGCGTGCTGGCGATTGCCTGGCCGGAGGGTGACAGCGTGGTTTACGAAGGCCGCGCCGAAGGTTCGATTGCTTGGCCTCCCCGCGGTACGGTGGGTTTCGGCTATGATCCGGTGTTCGTGCCGCGTGGCAGGGCGCTGAGTTTTGCCGAGCTGGACCCGCAGGAAAAGCACCGCATGAGCCATCGCGCAGATGCTTTTGCGAAGCTGGTGGCGGATCAGTTTGGTTGAGTCGTCTACACGCGGGGTGGGCAAGTATCGGTGTCGTCTGGTGTTGACCCGCCCCTATGTCTGGAGATCATTATGCGTTTCCGAGAAATAAAATCGCACCTCCAGCCCTATCGAATGCTTGCGCGACGCCGCACCACGATAAATCACATGTTCGCAGCAGCAGTGGCACCGCATGATGTTTTCGAGGAGAGCCGGGTACGACACGGCGTCGCTATGCTGGGTAATGATCCGGAGGAAAATCTGAGCTGTGCCTATTGCGGAATAGAAGCTGAAAGCTGGGATCATGTATTTGCAACTGTCAAAAACAGCAGGTTTAGCGGACATGGACATCGCCTCGGAAACCTGTTGCCCTGTTGCAAGCCCTGCAACTCGCGAAAGGGCAACAAACACTGGCAGGAACATCTTGGAAGTTTGCAAATGAACGAAACTGAGCGAGCGAGGCGAGCGTTAGCAATCCAACAATATCTTCAAGAGTTCTCTGTCATCGATCATCTTCATGAGGATACTCCGGATCATCGGCGCCTAGAAGAACTCCGCAGTCAAATCCTTTCGCTTATAGAAGAGGCCGATGCCGTGGCAGCGCGGGTGCGGGTGCAAGCCGGAACCATGACTAAAGGGTATATTCATCAAGTGCGAGGCGGGTAGCTTCCGTCATGGCGCGCGCGCTTTATATCCATTGGCCGTTCTGCCTCCAGAAATGCCCCTACTGCGACTTCAACAGCCATGTTCGCGAGGGGGTGGACTACGCGCTGTGGGAGCGTGCGTTGCTCGCCGACATGCGGCATGAGCGGGGGGCGGTGGCTGCTGAACCGCTCGATTCGATCTTCTTCGGCGGCGGCACGCCTTCGTTGATGCCGCCGGCGCTGGTGGCGCGGCTGCTGGCGGAAGCCGAAGCGTTGTGGGGGTTTGTGCCGGGGATCGAAATTACGCTGGAGGCCAATCCTTCCTCGGTCGAGGCGGCGAACTTTGCCGCGCTGGCCGCGGCGGGCGTTAATCGCATTTCGCTGGGCCTGCAGGCGCTCGACGATGCGGCATTGCGCTTTCTGGGGCGGCGGCACGATCTGGCTGAAGGCCTGGCCGCGTTGGACCTCGCCCAGCGGCATTTTACGCGCGTGAGCTTCGACCTGATCTATGCCCGGCCCGGCCAGACCAACGCCGCGTGGCAGGCCGAACTGACGCGCGCGGTCGGCTTCGGCACTGCGCATTTGTCGTTGTATCAATTGACCATCGAGCAAGGCACGCGGTTTGCCACGCTGGTGCGCGATGGCGCGTTTACGCCGCTGGACGATGATCCTGCCGCCGATCTGTTCGTGCTGACTCGCGAAATGACTGCGGCGGCAGGGCTGCCCGCGTACGAGATCAGCAACCACGCCTGCGCCGGTGAGCAAAGCCGCCACAATCTGGCTTATTGGCGCTACCAGGATTATTGCGGGATCGGGCCGGGCGCACACGGCCGGCGCAGCGGCGTGGCCACCGTGCGGTACAAGAAGCCGGAGAACTGGCTGGGTGCGGTTGCCGGCAGCGGCCACGGCATCATCGATCAGCGCGTTCTGGGTATCCGCGAACAAGCCGCAGAAGCCATGCTGATGGGCCTGCGACTGGCTGAGGGCGTCGATCTCGGGCAACTTTCCGCGCGCTTCGCGCTGCCGCAAGCGGCGCTTTGCGATCCTGCCAAGCTTGCCTTCCACGCCGGGAATGGGCTGGCCTGGCGCAACGGCGATCGCATCGGCGCGACGCAGCGGGGCATGGTGCTGCTCGACGCGCTGCTGGGCGAATTGATCCCGGGCGAACTGGTCGAATCATGATGGGCGGCAAGCTTACCCGGCGAGAGTTGATCGGTGCCTGGGAGGCGCATCTGGCGCTGAGCCGCCGCCGTTCGGCGCATACCGTGCGCGCCTATGTCGCCACCGCGGAACGCCTGCTCGAAGCGACCGGAATGGATAGCTGGACGGCACTGGCCGGGGCTGACGCGCATGTGCTGCGCACGCATCTCGCCGCGCGGCGTGCCGAGGGGATCGGCAATGTCTCGGCGGCGCGTGAATTGTCCGCGTTGAAAGGCTTTTTAGGCTTTGCGCGCGATCAGGCCGGGTCCGGTCAAGAGGCGGTGCCGCGTTTGCGCGGGCCGCGCATCAAGAAGGGTCTGCCACGCCCGGTGACGCCTGACGAGGCAGTCAATCTTGCCGCGATGGTGGCGGATGATGCACCGGCGCCGTGGATCGGCGCACGCGACCGGGCGGTGCTGCTGCTGTTGTACGGCGCGGGCTTGCGCATTGCCGAGGCGCTGTCGCTGACCGGTGCGGCGCTGCCGCTGGGCGAGACGCTGGTGGTGACCGGCAAGGGCGGCAAGCAACGGATGGTGCCGATCCTGCCGTTGTGCCGCGAGGCTTTGGCCGATTATTTGCGCCAGTGTCCTTATGCC
>CAXTOI010000063.1:0-2064 GCA_964245645.1 uncultured Novosphingobium sp.
CGCGGTCGGCGCACAGGACGTGTGGAGCCCGCCGGCGCAGCATGCCGCCATCGCGGCGCATGTTCCGCAGGCCCGGCTTGTCGTGGTTCCGGGGGCGGGACACATGCTGCCCGCCGAGGCGCCCGGCGCTCTGAACACCGCCATCGCCGACTGGCTGGCGATGCCCGTCACCAACTACATGCTTTAAGGAGAGGTGAGATGAGCGACAAGACCCTGCAGATGCTGCTCGACGAAAGCGGTGACATCGTCACCTTGCTGCGCAACCAGCAGAGCGGCCCGAATGTCTATCCGGGCGTACCGGCGGAATATTCGAACTGGCGGGTGGAACAGCAGGCCTGGGCCAATACCGCCGTGTTGTTCAACCAGTCGTTCCACATGGTCGATCTGGAAGTGTCCGGGCCCGATGCCTTCGCCATGCTCAACCACCTGGGCGTGAACAGCTTCAAGGGGTTCGTGCCTGATCGGGCGAAGCAGTTCGTCCCGGTCACGCCCGACGGCTATGTCATCGGCGACGTGATCCTGCTCTACCTGGCGGACCAGCGTTTTAACCTGGTGGGTCGCGCGCCGACGATCGAATGGGTCGAATATCATGCTGCGACCGGCAACTGGGACGTCACCGTCTCGCGCGACGAGCGAACCGCGGTTCGCCCCGATCCCGAGAACCGGCGCCATTACCGCTTCCAGTTGCAGGGCCCCAACGCCATGAAGACGCTGGAAAAGGCGATGGGCCAGACCCCGCCGGACCTGAAGTTCTTCCACATGACGACACTGCAATTCGCCGGTTGCGACGTGCGCGCCTTGCGTCATGGCATGGCCGGGCAGCCGGGGTACGAATTGTTCGGGCCATGGGCGGATTATGACCAGGTGCGCAGCGCGCTGATCGAGGCTGGCAAGGATTTCGGCCTGACGCTGGTCGGCGGGCGGACGTATTCGTCGAACACCATCGAATCCGGCTGGATTCCCTCGCCGCTGCCCGCCACGTATACCGGCGAAGGCACGCGGGGCTTCCGCGAATGGCTGGGCGCCGGTTCCTACGAAGCCAAGGCGTCGATCGGCGGCAGCTACGTGCCGGACAGCGTGGAAGGCTATTACCTGACGCCGTGGGATCTGGGTTACGGTCCATTCGTCAAATTCGACCATGACTTCATCGGTCGCGAAGCGTTGGAGCGGATGGCTGGTCAGCCGCAGCGCCGCAAGGTCACGCTGGCGCTGGATAACGAGGACCTGATGCGTGTCGTCAGCTCCCAATTCACCAAAGGCGACCGGGCGAAATACATGGAATTCCCGTCGGCGGTCTATTCCATGCACCCCTACGACCAGGTGCTGAAGGACGGCAAGCTGGTCGGCCTGTCGACCTGGATCGGCTACAGCGCCAACGAGGGCCGCATGTTGACGCTGGCGATGCTGGACGCGGACATCGCCGAGCCGGGCGCCGAGGTGACGCTGTTGTGGGGCGAACCCGATGGCGGCACAACAAAACCTACCGTGGAGCGGCATGTGCAGACCGAGATCAAGGCAATCGTGTCGTCGGTGCCTTATTCCGAAGTGGCGCGAGATGGCTATGCCGAGAGCTGGCGCACGAAGCAGAGCGCCTGATCGCCTTAGATTCCTTTCCGAGTAAGACGGTGCCAGTCGGAAAGACTCTAGCCTGCCAACAGCGCCACCGTCTTCGTCAGCAGTTCCGCAGCGCGGCGTTCTACCTCGGCATCGAAACGGACGGTCGGAATTGCCACGCTGAACGCGCCGACCGTTTCCCCCTCGATCACCACGGCGCGCCCCACGCCCTGGATGCCCGGCGTATGCTCCTCGCGCGTGCGGGCGATCCCGGTGCCCCGGATCGTGGCGATCTCGCGCTCCAGGTCTTTTTTCGCAGTGATCGTGGCCGCGGTCATCGCGATCCGCTTCGTTTCGCGTAGATACGCCGCGATCTCGCTGTCGGGCATCGCGGCCAGGATCGCCTTGCCGGCGGCAAAGCTGTGCAACGGGGTGCGCGTGCCCATCTGCACTGCATAGCGCAGCGCGTGATCGCTGCTTTCAGTGACCAGCGCCTCCACTTCCCAGCCC
>CAXTOI010000063.1:2074-11716 GCA_964245645.1 uncultured Novosphingobium sp.
GCCCTGCCGCACGAAAAACGAGGCGGTTTCGTTCAATTGCAACCGCAGCGCCCGGACGAGCGGCGCGACGCGTTCCGCCAACGAAAAGCCCTGCGCCCGGGTCTGCAGCCGTGCGAGGCCCGGCCCGGCCGTGTAGCGCCGCCCGTCGCGCGCCAGATAACCGCGGTCGGCCAGGGTGGTGAGCAGATAGGACAAGCTGCTGACGGGGATCGCCAGCGCGGCCGCGATCTCCTGCGCCACGACCGGGCAATCGCGCGCCACGACATATTCGATGATGTCGAGCGTCCGCAGCGCAGATTTTACGGGGTTGGCGGGGTCGGCCATCGGGCGACTATAGGCGGTCGGCGCGATCCCACCAGCCGTGTCGGCGGCGGTGTGGAAAGGCTTCGAAAATCGCTCACATCCGCGCGTCGGCCAAGTCGGCGCCGGCGCGCAGATTGGCGAGCTTGGCCCAGGTGACGGCGGGATCGATCTTGCCGTAGCCGGCAAAGGTGCCGAAGCCGCAATCGGTGCTGGCGACCACGCGGTCCTTGCCGACGATATGGGCGAAGCGTTCGATCCGCTGCGCAATCAGTTCGGGCGTTTCGAGATAATTGGAGCAGGTGTCGATCAACCCGGGCGCCAGGATCTTGTGGTCGGGCAGCGCCGCAGCACGCCAGACGATCCATTCATGCTCGTGGCGCGGGTTGGCGGCTTCGAACAGCACGGTCGCGGGCCGGGCCCGCACCACGATGTCGATGATCCGCTCCAGCGGAATGTCATGGTCGTGCGGGCCTTCGTAATTGCCCCAGCAGACGTGCATGCGCATCTTTTCCGGCGCGATGTTGGCGGTGGCAGCGTTCAACGCCTCGACATTGGCGGCGATCGTGCGCAGGAATTCGGCCTCGTTCATTTCCTGATAGCCGGTGTGGCGCGACATGGCGAGATCGGGGCAATCGAGCTGCAATTCGAAGCCGGCAGCCACGATAGCCTCGTATTCGGGCCGCATCGCGGTCACCAGATCGGCCAGATAGGCCTCATGGTCGGGATAGTAGGCGTTTTTCTGGAAGGCGGTGATCAGCCCGGGCGAGGCTGCGTTCATGAAGGCGCGGGTGCCCTTGCCGTGGCGCGTCAGCGCGCCCTGGAACCGGCGGATATCGTCATGCAGCGGCTGAAGGTTCACCAATCTGACCTCGCCGATGCACGAGGCGCGGGTGAATTCCTGCGACCCCATGATATGCGCCAGCTTCGCGCGCAGATCGGGCAATGGCGCCAAATCGAGCGCGGACAGGCGCTCGCTATGGCCGCCAAAGCCGGACAAGCGCTCGATCATGTAGGTCGAATAGCCAACCTTGCCGAGTTCGCCATCGCTGACGATCGTCACCCCGGCGGCCACTTGCGCCGCCACCGCCGCGTCCACCGCCGCCTGGACGGCGGTGTCGAACGCGTTTGCATCATAAGGTTCGCCATGATCGCGGGCCAGCAACAGCGGCGTCAGCTCGGCCCCGCGCGGCAGGCTGCCGACATGGGTGGTGGCGATCGTCATCGATTGTCCCCCGGTAAAGTCATGGCCGCGGCGGGCCGGCGTCCTGTTCCTGGCGCTGTCGCCGTGTCACGCGTCCTCCAATGGCACCGCGTTGATGATGTGCGGCTGGGTGTATTCGTACAGGCCGGATTGCCCCAGCTCGCCGCCCAGGCCCGACTGCTTGGTGCCGCGGAACGGGATGTTGGCGTCGATCGCCAGATATTGGTTGATCCATACCGTGCCGGTGTCGATCCGCTTGGCCACATCGGTCGCGCGGGCCAGATCCTTGCCCCACACCGTGCCCCCCAGGCCCATGTCGCTGTCGTTGGCGCGGGCGATCACATCGTCGATGTCGTCGTACTTCAACACCGGCAGCACCGGGCCGAATTGTTCCTCGCGCACCAGTGGCGCATCGTCGTCGAGATCGCGCACGATCGTCGGCGCAACGAAGTAGCCGGGCCGGTCAAGCGGCTCGCCCCCGGCGATCACCTTGCCGCGTGTCCGCGCATCGTCGAGCAGCGCGTTCACCTTGTCGAACTGCATCTTGTTCTGGATCGGACCGACCGTGGTGCCCTGCTTCGATCCGTCGTCGACAATGGCCGCGTTGGCCAGCCGGGCGATCTCGTCGCAGAAATCATCATACATCGCCGAGGGCACATAGGCGCGCTTGGTGGCGACGCAGATCTGCCCGGCGTTGGTCATCGCGCTGCCATAGATCTTCTCCGCCGCAAATTTCGCATCGACATCGTCCAGCACGATCGCGGCGTCGTTGCCGCCCAGTTCCAGCGTCACGCGCTTCACCCCGGCAGCGGCGGCCGCCATCACCTTCTTGCCGGTCGCCGTCGAGCCGGTGAAGGCGATTTTGGCCACGTCCGGATGGCCGGTCAGCAGATGGCCCAGGTCGTTCTGGTCGCAGATCACATTGACCACGCCGGCGGGCAGCACGTCGGCACACAGCTCGCCCAGCAGCAGCGAGGTGAGCGGCGTGGTCGGCGCCGGCTTGATGACCATGGTGTTGCCGGTGACGAGCGCCGGGCCCATCTTGTTCATCACCAGGATGATCGGGAAGTTCCACGGCGTGATCGCCGCGACAACGCCCAGCGGCGTGCGATGTTCGATGACGGTATTGCCGCCCTCGTCCTTCAGCGTCACCGGGTCGATTCGCATCTGCGCAAAGGCGCGCAGCGTAAACACGCTGCCCATCACTTCGAACATCGCCTGGTCCAGCGGCTTGCCTTGTTCGGCAGTCAGCAGGCTGGCGAATTCGCCGGCGCGAGCCTCCAGCTTGTCGGCGAGCGCATCCACCAGCGCCGCCCGTTGCTCGATCGGGGTCGAGGACCACGCGGGAAAGGCCCGCTTGGCGGCGGCGACGGCCTGATCGATCAATGCGGCATCGGCCTTCGGGCAGCTGGCGAAGGCCTCGGCGGTGGCAGGGTTGATGACATCGAAGCTGCTCGCGCCTGCAACCAGCTTGCCGTCGATCAGCAGGTGAAATTCCCGGTTCATCATCGCTCTCCAGTGGCGGCGCGGCAGGACCAGCACCGATGTTGTCCGTTTGACGGGTTTGTTCTAATCTTGATGGCCGGTCGGGCGACGCGACCCACAGATACGACGTCTTTGTGCGCCGGGCATACAGTTTTTGCAAGATGGTATTGATGGCCGATGAAGCACGACCGCGATCTCGATACGCTGCTGGGTTATCAGTTGCAGCGAGCCAACGTAATGATGACGGAAGACGCGCGCAAGGCGCTCGAGCCGCAGCGACTGACCCCCGCCAAGCTGACCGCGCTGCTGCTGATCCGCGCCAATCCGGGCAGTGACCAGACCGCGCTGGGCCGCGCGCTCCGCATCAACCGGTCGAGCGCGATGAAGCTTGTCAACGTGCTGGTGGCGCAGGATCTGATCGAGCGCCGGGCCGGTCGCAACCTGCGCACCAACGCGCTGTATCTGCTGCCGCATGGCCAGGCGCGGTTGGCCGACATGCTGGCGCTGTTGCGCGAATCGGATCAGCGGATGAGTGCACGCCTGAGCGAGACCGAACGGGAGAAGCTGTTCGCGTTGCTGCACAAGCTGGGCGCGCCACGGTCGCGCAAGGAAGCCGGCCTGCCGTAAGGCTTGCCCGGTTCCCGACCCGGCCGAACCGTATAGGCTTGCATGGACTGTATCCATGGCGCACAATTGGCAAAATGGGTGAAATTGGTATCGGGAGAGTGGGATGGGTGGCGCGGTTATGCGGGATGAGGGCAATATGGCGCCCCGATCGCTCGACAGGCTGTTGCGCCCCGGCTCGGTGGCCATTGTCGGGGCGTCGGACAAGCCGGGCTCGCTTGGCGCGTCGGTGCTGCGCAATCTCGAACGGCAGGGGTTTGCGGGCACGATCCATCTGGTCAATCCCAAGCGCCAGGAGATCGGCGGGCGGCCCTGCGTCGCCTCGGTCGCGGATTTGCCCGAGGGGGTCGATGCGGCCGTGCTGGCGATCCCGCGGGCCGGCGTGCTGGACGCGATTCGCGGACTGGGCGCGCGGGGCGTGGGCGCCGCGGTCGTGTTTGCCGCCGGTTTTGCCGAGGACGGCCCTCAGGGCCTGGCCGACCAGCAGGAGCTTGGCCGGATCGCGCGCGAAAGCGGCATGATCGTGGAAGGGCCCAATTGCCTGGGCCTTGTCAACTTCATGGACCGCGTCTCGCTCACCTTCATCGAGATGCCCGAGGCACGGGCGCAAGGCGACGCGCGGGTCGGCATCGTCTCACAATCGGGGGCGATGGCCGCCGTGCTCGCGACGACGATGATCGCGCGCGATGTGCCGCTCAGCTGCTACATCTCCACCGGCAACGAGGCGGCGAGTGGCGCGGAGGATTACCTGGCCTATCTGGTCGCAGCGCCGGAAACCGCGGTGATCGCGATGATCGTCGAGCATTTCCGCGAACCCCGCCGGTTTCTGGCGGCGGCGCAGGCCGCGCAAGCGGCGGGCAAGCGGATCGTGCTGCTGCATCCGGGGCGCAGCGATGCCGGGGCGGCCAGCGCCGCGACGCACACCGGGGCGATGGCGGGCGATTATGCGGTGATGCGCGTGCTGGCCGAACATGCCGGCGTAATCATGGTCGAATCGCTGGAAGAACTGGGGGATGTGGTCGAGCTTGCCGCCCGCTGCGCGACGCTGCCGACCGGGGGCACGGGTGTCGTTGCCGAATCAGGCGCGTTCAAGGCGATGATGCTTGACCTGGCGGACGACATCGGCCTGGCGCTGCCGAAGCTGAGCGATGCCGACAGCCCGGCGCTGCGCGCGGCGCTGCCCGATTTCGTCCCGGTGTCGAACCCGCTGGACGTGACCGCGCAGGGGCTGGTTGATCCCGGTTTGTACGGGCGCACCATTGCCGCGCTGCTGGACGATGCGCGGATCGGCGCAATTTTGGTGGCTTTGATCCAGACCGATATCGGCACGTCCGGCATCAAGTTCGACGCGGTTACCCGCGCGCTGGAGGCTGGCGCGACAAAGCCGGTTATCGTGGCCGGCGTGGACGAAGGCGGCGGGGTGCGCGCGGCGGATATCGCACGGCTGCGCGCGCTGGGCGTGCCTTATCTGCCGACCGCGGAGCGCGCGGTGCGGGCCCTGGCACGCTTGACCGGGCGATCGGTACGAACCGCCGGGGCCGTGCCGGCGAGCGAAGCTGCGCTGGATCTCGCGGGTGCCGGGGACACCGTGCCCGAATACCGGTCGAAGGAACTGCTCGGCATGCGCGGGATCCCGTTCCCGGATTTCGTGCTCGCCATCACGCGCGCAGACGCGGTCGCTGCGGCGCAGCAGCTCGGCTATCCGGTCGTGCTCAAGGCGCAGGCCGCCGCGTTGCCGCACAAGAGCGATGCCGGCGGCGTGATCATCGGTCTGGCCGACGCCGGGGCGGTTGCGGATGGGTGGGACCGGCTGCAGGCCAATATCGCCGCAAGTCGGCCGGGGCTGGTGCTGGACGGGGTGCTGGTCGAGGCGATGGCGGAGCGCGGCGTGGAACTGATCGTGGGGGCCCGCAACGATCCTGCCTGGGGACCGGTTATCCTCGTCGGCTTCGGCGGGGTCGCGGCGGAATTGCTGCATGACGTGCGTCTGATGCCGACGGGCCTGGCGCTGGACGAGATCGAGGACGAGATTCGCAAGCTGCGCCTGGCGCCCCTGCTCGCCGGATTTCGCGGAGCTGCGCCGATGGATGTGAGCGCCGTGGCCCGCATCGTCCAGGCACTGGCAGACACGGTGACGGCGACCGCAGCGATCCGCGAAGTCGATCTGAACCCGGTCATGGTCTATCCGCAAGGTCGCGGCGCAGTGGCGCTGGATGCGCTGATCTCGCTATAGGAGCGTTCGGGTTCGGCGCGTACCTCTCGCTCCGTCCGAACGACGAACCGGGGCTGGATCAGGCCATCTCACGCCTTCCCGTCAGACGACCGCTCCGCCTTCTTCGACAAGCTTTGCGTATACGCGATGGAGCGAGTTGCGGCGTGCGACCCTGAGCGTGGACGCGGTCGCGCCTATGAGGTGCTCTTGGTCAGATCGTACGATCCCAGCCCGGGCTTGTAGCTTTTCTCGTCGATGAACTGGCGGATGCCTTCCTTGCGCCCTTCCGAGGGGTCATGGAAATTGGCCGCTTCCTGCATGCGGACAAGATAGTCCTCCGCCTCGTCATAGGTCATCGTGCCGACGCGGCGCACGGCGTCCTTCGCGAATTTCAGTGCGACCGGGTTCTTCTTCAGCAGCAGTTCGGCCACTTCGCGGACGCGCGCTTCGAGACGGTCGGCGGCTACGCTTTCGTTGACCAGGCGCCATTCCGCCGCCTTCCTGCCATCGATCAGTTCGCCGGTCAGCGTCATCCACATCGCGTCACGCATGGCCAGCAGATCGACCACCACCTTGGTCACGCCGCCGCCGGGCAGGATACCCCAGTTGATCTCGCTCAGGCCGAATTTCGCGTCGTCGGCGCAGATCGCCAGATCGCAGGCGAACAGCGGGCCGAAGCCGCCGCCGAAGCACCAGCCGTTGACCGCGGCGATGGTCGGCTTCTGGAACCAACGCAACCGGCGGAACCAGCCATAGCTTTCGCGCTGCGACTTGCGCACGCCTTTCAGTCCCTGCGATTCGGTTTCGCGGAAATATTCCTTCAAATCCATGCCGGCGGACCACGCGGTGCCTTGGCCGCCCAGCACCAGGACGCCGACATCGTCGCGATATTCCAGCTCGTCGAGCACTTCCATCATCCGCCGGTTCAGCGTCGGGCTCATCGCGTTACGCTTGTCGGGCCGAGCGAAATAGACCCAGGCGATGCGGTTTTCAACATGACAGGACACCACATCCCGATCGTGGTTGGTGTCGCTCATGAATTTTCTCCTTGCGTATCGGCTTGCATCGGTCGGTCGAGACAACATTGTATCCCCGGCAAACAATAAACCGGTCGTCGGTGGATGCAAGAGCCGATGTTCGCGCGAGGCTTGATGCCCTACTTCGCCGGAACGGACAGCGTCACCGGGCCGATCAGACCCGAAGGGTGTAGCGGGGCATCGGCCGTGTAGGTCGGTAGCGGCGTCCAGGTCACCTTTTGCGTCACGCCGGGCTGCGCATCACCGACCAGGCGATTGATCCACAGATCGGCGACCTTCACGGAAACGATATTGCGCCCCGAGTGCAATGCGCTTGCGATGTCGAGCCGGAACGGCGCATGCCACGCGGTGCCGATCAGTTGTCCATTGACACTGACCTCGGCCAGCTCGTGCACGTCTCCAAGGTCGAGCCAGACATGCGCCGGAACGGGCCGGTTCGGCCAATCAAGGCCATGACTATATGTGGCGATGCCGGAGAAATATTTAATGCCGGTGTCGGCATTGGTTTCCAGCGCCGGCAGCGTCGGTACGGCGGTAAAGCTGGCTTGCGCGGGCGCCCCGCGCCCCGGCTGGAAGCTGACGTTCCATGCCCCGGCCAGCGTCATCATAACCTGCAGCGCTGGTGTTGGTACGGTCAGAGCATCGGTCGTGGCGGCCTTGCGGAACACGACATGCACCGATTCCTCCGACGCCAGCACCAGCGGCACCACCGTCTCGCCGCCGCTGATGCGGTAGGACACGGGCTCGGCCTTGCCGGTCTCGGCATGCCACAGTTCGGGCGCTTTGCCCGAGACGCGGAAATGCGCGGAGATGGTCTCGGGATGCTCCTGCCGGTTGCCGAGGAAATAATCGTCGCCATCCGCAAGCTGGCGATGGACGAAACCGATGTCGCTGTCGCTGGCGCCGCCCGTAAAGCTGAAGTCCGGGGCTACCCCCGCTTCGGCCAATGCAGCGTCGATATCGCTGGAGGCGATGACCCGGCCCTTGCCTGGCGCGGCACTGCCGCCGACCGGCCACAGCCTGGCAACAAGCGCGGCATATTCAGAGCGCGCCGCCGGAGCGGCGTCGGCTTCGCTCGGCGAAGCTTCGGGCGCCAGACCGACGACCGTTGCCCCGCCCTCGACCAGTTCGGCGAGCTTACGCAGCGTCGCCAGCGTCATGCGCCGTGAGGAACCGCCAAGATAGAGCGCCCGGTATCGCGCGCCACCGCTGCTCACCAGCTCGTCGCCATCATTGTGCAGTGCGCCGGTCAGCGCGCCGGCGTTGATGAAGTCATAGGCATGGGTTTTGGGCGCATCGGCCACTGCCACATCACCATAAAGCCCGGTCAACGGCGCTTCCTCGCCGTAGAAATAGCCGACATCAGCTACGTTGCGCCCTTGCTGCAGCATCAGCGCATTTCGCGCGATATAATCGATCCACGGCCGGGCGAGCGGCGCCCAGGTGTCCAGCCGGTTGAAGTACTGGCCAAAGATAAACAACGACAGCCCGGGCACTTTGTCGTCCACCGGCTGATGCGTGGATTCATGGATCACCGGCCGGTTGATGCCCTGTAGGAACTCCAGGTCGATGACATGCTTCAGCGTCCTTGGGGAATCTGCCCAGGGCGTCATGACCGAGGTCATGCTCTCGGCGGCGGCAAGATTCTGGCCCCAGACATGCGCAACGGACGAGGCGCCCTTAGTGTCGGCGAGGTAGCTGAAAAGCGGAGCGCCGCCTTGCGGGAACGTCCACATCGCGCTCATCGGCACATCGGTATGGCTGCGCATCGCCATGTCATCGCCGAGCGACGGGCGGTGATCCTCCAGTGCCTCGCCATAAACGGTGAGGCTGGCGGCATGAGCGTCCTTGGCGATCGTGCCGTAATGCTCGCTGGCCATGAGATCGGCGAGGGTGCGACGGTAATCGTAGAGGAAGCGGTCCGAATCGGCGCGGCTGCCGATCAACACGCCGGTCAACGCCGGCAGGAATGGCGTCGGGTCATAGCCGCGCAGGCGCTTGAAATCCTCGACCATGGCCGGGGTCCAGTTGGCAGCGCCGACTTCGATCGAGTCGGTGAGGAACGCCCGGATGCCTTTGGCGCCGATTTCCTCCGCGCCCACCGCATCGCGATAAAGAGCGAGATAATGGTCCATATAGCGGTGCACTGCCGCGCCATCGAACTTGTCGACCTCCAGCCCGGTCGCTTCGGCGGTAGCGGGATGATTGGTGGTGCCGAGCAGCGACCAGCCGAGGCGAATGACGCGCCATTGCTGGCCGCGTGGCAGGGCGGGCGGCGTCCAGTCGAGCGTGCCGTCGGCTTTCATTCGCGAGGTGAGGTCGATCACCTGGCCGGGTGCCGGGCCTATGGCATTGTCGCCCGGCATACCCAGCGTGAAGTAGTCTTGCGCCACCGCGAAGCCGGCCTTGCTTTCGAAACGGTCGATACGGGGGGCGGCCGAAAGGCTGAACAGCCCGACTTGCACGGGCTTGGTGGCGATGCCGCTCGACATGGACGCCGTCATTCCGGCCATGGCGACGCCCGGCAGGCCGGGTCCGAGGTTCGGTCCGGGATTAGCCGCGAGAGCGAACACCATGCGAAAAGCGCGGGCGCGCACCGGCGCGAAGCTCACCGTGGTTGGTACGGAGGTCAGCGGCACATCGACGATTCTGGTCCAACTCTGGCCGTCGTTGCTTGCCTCCAGCCGCGGCTCGAACGACGGCTTGCCGAAAAAGCCCGCGCCGCCCGGCACAAACAGGCTCGCCGAGGTGACGGTTTGCGCTGCGGGATAAGTCAGCAC
>CAXTOI010000064.1:0-2298 GCA_964245645.1 uncultured Novosphingobium sp.
AGTCATACCCGCCCCAGCGAATGCGATGGCCCCTCGCAGCGATGATCTGCACCAGCAGATGCAGCCAGACCACGACAAAAGGCAGCGTAGCGTCCCACATCCAGCTGCGCCGTGCCGCGGCAAGCTGATCCGGTTCCAGCACCGATGCCAGGATGCGATATCGCACCGCCGCCCGCGCCCATGCTGCGCCATAGCCGATCGCCAGCGCGCTCCACCCACCCAGCCGCAGCGCAATCATCCATCCCGCCGCCGGCAAGAGCACCGCCGAGAAAGCCCTGGCCCACAGCGCGCGGCTATTGGTCCATACGTGACGATACTGCCGCAGAAGGAAAACCAGCGCTATACCCATCGAGCCGTCCAGCGGCGACGCTACCAGCAAGTCACGCACTGCACGCAGCCGCAGGCCGGCGTCGCGCGCCAGCAGCCCCAGCGACAGGTCATCCTGCAATCGCCCCGCCCAGGCATCGACCAGCCCCAGCCGATCGGCGGCCTGCCGCGTGATCGCCATGGCACCCCCCCACGGCACGGTGCCCCCGGCCAGTCGCGGCATTGTCGTTACCTGCATCTCGACGGCGCCGATCGCGCCGAGCATGCGCCGGGACGGCAACAACAGCCGGCAACCGCTGGACAAATCTGCCTTGCCACGCACCAGCGGAAACAGCAGCCGGCCGATCAGCCGCTCCGGCGGCAGGATATCGGCATCGATGAAGACGAGATAGCGATCCGCCGGACTCAGCGACTTCAGCGCTGCCCGCAGCTTGTGAATTTTCTGCCCCTCGTCGCTCGCCAATCCCGCTGAGACGACCTCGATCCAATCGGGCTTCGCAATTGCCCAGAGTTGCGCCTGCGGGCAGTTCCCGGAGCTCGCGATCAGCAAGCGAAAGCCGACACCCGCCTGCCGCTGCAGCCCGGCGATCAATTCCGCGCCGCCGTCCCAATCATCGCGCACGCTGAGGATAACGACCACACCGCCGGGCGCTTCGATCTGGCGATCGCCAGGCAGATGCCGCCAATAATTGAGCACGCCGATTACGCTGAGCAGTTGCAACACTGCCCACAGCAGCAATCCTGCCAGATATACGGTCAAACCACAGCCCTATCCAGATCTACGGGCAAGTTGGCGGCTACCCAGATACCGGCGTAGCGATAAAGCAAACCCCACCGTCCGGCACCAACTCTTGCCACACCGCAATTTTTGTCTTCACACAATCGCATTCGGGAAATTCGCGCGTTGCCGTTCCTGACCGCTCCCGACACGAGGAAGGAACCACCGACCATGCCTATCCAAGCCGTGCTCTTCGACATCGACGGAACGCTGATCGACAGCAACGACATGCATGTTCTCGCCTGGGAGGAAGCTTTCGCCGGAGTCGGCGCCAGCTTCGATCGGCAAACCATTCACGACCAGATCGGCAAGGGTACCGACATGCTGGTGCCGACGCTCTTGCCCGATGCCGATCAGGCGGAACAGGACCAACTTGGGGAAGCGCATGGCAATGTGTTCAAACGCAAGTTTCTCCAGCGGGCCAAGCCGTTCGACAAAGCGCATGAGCTGCTAGCCCGGGTCCATGCCGCCGGCCAGAAGGTCGTGCTGGCATCGTCCGCGTCGGCTGAGGAGCTCGACCATTACCTCGGGTTGCTCGACGCGCGCGAACTGGTCAGCGCGACGACCAGTTCGGACGACGTCGAGAAAACCAAGCCGGCCCCCGATATCTTCGCGATCGCGCTCGAGAAGATTACACCGCTCACTGCCCAGGAGGTCATTGTCGTGGGGGATACGCCGTATGACATCGAGGCCGCCGCCAAATGCGGGATCGCCACGATAGCCTTGCGCTCAGGCAAATTTACCGATGAGATGCTGCGCAAAGCCGGTGCGATCGCGCTGTATGACGATGCCGCAGCGTTGCTTGCCGATTATGAGCATTCGCCGATTGGAGCATGACGACCCGCGTCAACTGCTGACCAGAGTGGCCGTTAACCCCGCGGACCGCGCCCGCGTTCGCCGCCGAAGCTGCGTCCGGCAGGACGACGATCGCCGCCTGCCGCCGGGCGGGCATCGCCACCGTCACGCCGCGGTGCGGGCGCACCGTCACGGCGAGCCGGAGTAATCGCATCGCAGCGCGGCGCAGACGTGGCGTCACGGCGCGGTGCGGCGCTGCCCAAAGGATTGGAAACCGGTCCGCGTTCGCCGTGCGGGCGGGCGCCATGTTCGGTGCGCGGCGAAGAACCGCGGTCGGCGCGGGCTGCGGCATCGCGCGACACGCCATCGCGGCCCTGGCCGCCACGGCTGATATTGTT
>CAXTOI010000064.1:2308-11698 GCA_964245645.1 uncultured Novosphingobium sp.
TGCGACCCTGGCCGCCCCCGCTGCGCTGGCCGCCCCGGCCCTTGGCATCGCGTGCATCACGGCGCGCATCCTGTGCCGCTTCCTCGGGCTTGCGCGAAGGCAGCGGCAGGCGCGAGGCTTCGCGCTGGAAGTCTTCGGGCAACGGCAGCGGCAGCAGTTGCACCTTGGTCAAGCGCTCGATGTCACGCAGGTAGGGCTTTTCGTCGGGGGCGACGAAGCTGATCGACACGCCATCGGCGCCGGCGCGCGCGGTGCGCCCGATGCGGTGGACATATTGCTCGGCGACATTGGGCATTTCGAAGTTGAAGACGTGGCTGACCCCGGTGACATCGATGCCGCGCGCGGCGATGTCGGTGGCGACCAGCACCGGCGTCGCGCCCTTGCGGAAGGCGAGCAGCGCAGCGGTGCGCTGGGCCTGGCTCTTGTTGCCGTGAATCGCGGCAGCGTTGACCCCGGCGGAAACGAGATGGCGCACGACGCGGTCGGCGCCATGCTTGGTGCGGGTGAATACCAGCGCCTTGTCGATCTTGTTCTGGCCTTCGGTCTCGGCGAGACCTGAACGCAGCTTCAGCGTCAGCAGCGCCTGTTTTTCGGCCTGGTTGATGTGCATGACATATTGCTCGACGCGCTCGGCAGTGGTGGCCTGCGGAGCCACTTCGACGCGGATCGGATTATTGATGAACTGCTTGCCCAGATCGGCGATCGCCTTGGGCATGGTCGCCGAGAAGAACAGGCTTTGCCGCTCCTTGGGCAGCAGATTGGCGACGCGCTTGAGCGGCACGATAAAGCCGAGGTCCATCATCTGGTCGGCTTCGTCGAGCACGAAGATCTCGACATGGCGAAGCGTCAGCGCCCGCTGGTCGATCAGATCGAGCAGACGGCCGGGCGTTGCCACCAGCACGTCGCAGCCGGGAACCAATGCGCGCGATTGCTTGCCGACGGGCACGCCGCCGAACACGCACTGCACCGAAAGGTCGAGATATTTGGCATAGCCGCGCATATTGTCGGCGATTTGCGCGGCCAGTTCGCGCGTTGGCGACAGCACCAGCATGCGGCAAGCAGCGGGAAAGCGCCCGGTTGGTTTCGCGGCCAGACGATGCAGCGAGGGCAGCGAAAACGCCGCCGTCTTGCCGGTGCCGGTCTGGGCGATACCCAGTAAATCGCGGCCCTGCATCAGCGCCGGAATGGCCTGCGTCTGAATCGGGGTAGGATCGGTATAGCCCTTGGTCTCAAGCGCGCGCAGGAGGGGCTCAGCGAGACCGAGGTCGGAAAAATAAGACATGAAATACTTTCAAAGCTACCGGCCGCGCTTGACCCGCAAACGGGGAATCGCGCACGCCGGCCCGGGCACGGTGGCCCATGGACGATCGATGCGACCCTGCGTGAAGAAGGAAGCTTCAGCATATTGCGACCGAACGTTGAAGCAGGTCCTTGTTTCCACCACCCGAAACGGGGAGAAATGCTGGCCTCACGCTACTTCGACTGCGCCGGGCCAAAGCCCGCGCCGATTGCTTCCGGCCCGCTAGCGCACCTTGTAACAAAACGCAAGAAAATTTCACGACCCATCCAGCGCAACCTCGTGTGGCCGGCGGTCTCGACCCCAACTCAATGCCCGCTGCCGCTGCCGCCGGTAAGTCGATCCCGCGGCACCGGGGGGATGATCCACGCGAGCCCGGAGGACACGAACAGCAGTGCTGCCGCAATCAGGAAGACGTGATTGAGCGCGAGCGTCGTCGCCTCGGTATCGACCATGTTGGAGATCGTCCGCAGCGCCTGGTCCGGGGACATTCCAGCAGCCGTCATCTGGGCCAGTGCCCCGGTGGGCTGCAGCTTGCCCACCAGATCACCGCGCGAGCGAACCGTGGCATTGCCCCAGACCGTCAGCACGGCCGAGGTCGATACGGCAATCGCCATCGATCGCACGAAATTGGTCAGCCCGGCCGCCGAAGCGGTTTCCTCGGGCTTGACCGAGCCCAGCGAAATGGTGGTCAGCGGGATGAACATGAAGGGCATGCCGATTCCCAGCGCCAGCATCGGCCATGCCAAGGCGAAGAAATCTGCGCCGCTGGTCCAGCTGGCGCGGACCAGCGACAATAATCCCATCCACGCCGTGCCGAAGCAGATCAAGGCGCGAGGATCGAACTTCGTCATCAGCCTGGCCGTAATTCGCACTATGAATATGCCCGCGCAGGCATTCAGCGCCGTCACCATCCCGGCCTTGGTCGCCGTATAGCCCAGTGTTGCCTGCAACCATTGCGGCACAACCACCACGCCGGCAAAATACGACCCGAACGCCAGCGCCTGGATCACGCAAGTCGTGCTGAACCCGCGATGGCGAAACATGCGCAGGTTTACGACGGGATGTTCTTCGGTCAGTTCCCAGATGACGAAAACGCCAAAGCCGATAGCCGCCAGCATAGACAGCGCGACGACGCGCGTGCTGGCAAACCAGTCGAGATCGCGCCCGGTATCCAGCACCACCTGCAGGCAGGTGATCCAGAAGATCAGCAGCATCAGGCCGATCTTGTCGATCGGCAGCTTCAGCGTTTCGGTCTCCACGACCTTCAGGTAACGGTAACCCAGAAAGGTCGCGATCAGGGCGATCGGCACGTTGATGAAGAATATCCAGTTCCAGCTCAGATCGTCGCTGATCAGCCCGCCGACAATCGGCCCGCAAGCCGGCCCCAGCATCGTCGTCATCGCCCAGATCGCCATTACCATCGCGCGCTGGGAGGGAGGAAACACGCGGACCAACAACGCTTGGGACATCGGCATGATCGGCCCGCCGCACAGCCCCTGGCCGATGCGGCATACCACGATCATGCCCAGGCTGACCGACGAGCCACACAGCAGCGAAAAGAACCCGAAGCCCAGCATCGCTATCAGGAACATCCGCACCGTGCCGAACCGCTGCGCCAGCCAGCCGGTCAACGGCACGCAGATCGCCTCGGCCACGGCATAGGAGGTGATGATCCAGGTGCCCTGGTCGAGCGAAATACCCAGATTGCCGGCGATATGCGGAACCGAGACGTTGGCGATGGTAAGGTCGAGCACCACCATGAAATTGCTGATCGCCAACACCATTACGGCCACGATGCGCAAGCCGGGCGGCAAGACGCTCCACGGCCCGACCGGCTCACGCGGGGCCGCACGGGCGCGGGACACCGCCATGGGGTCAGCCTCGGCCACGGCTCAGTTGGCCGCCAGATCGATGTCGACGTCGGCTGACAGGCCCTGGCGCAGCGGATGCGCGGCCAGTTCACGAGGGTCGAGCACGATCCGCACCGGCACGCGCTGCACGATCTTGATCCAGTTGCCGGTGGCGTTCTGCGCCGGGATGATGGCGGTGGACGATCCGGTGCCGCCGCCGATGCCGGCGATCTTGCCATGGTAGACCACGCCGCTGCCATAGAGGTCGGTAGTCACCTTGGCGGGCATGCCGATGCGCATATTGCGCAACTGGGCTTCCTTGAAATTGGCATCGACATAGGCCTGATCGATCGGAACGATGGTCATGATCGCCGTGCCCGGGGCGACGCGCTGACCCAATTGCACTTGTCGGCGAGTGACCACGCCGTCGATCGGGGCCAGGATCCGCAGCCGCGCCACATCCAGCCGGGCAGCATCCAGCTTTGCCTGAGCGACCAGCACGCCGGGATCGTGATCTTCATTCACGCCCTGAACCAGCGCCTGATTGGCGGCCAGATCGCCTTGCGCCGATTGCTGCTGGGCCTGGGCCTGGGCCACTGCCGCCTGCGCCGTTGCCACCGCGGCCGCGGAATCGGCCTGGAGCTTGTGCGCATCGGTCAGTTCATCGCCGGAGACGGCGCCGCTGCTCGACAGCGCCTGACGCCGCTGCAGGTCTATGCGCGCCTTCTCGGCATCGGCATTGGCGGATGCCAGTTGCGCGCGGGCCTGGGCGATGCCGGCGCCGCGCGCGGACAAGGTCGCGCCGAGCGCGGAATTCATCGCCACCGACTGCCGGTATTTGCGCCGGGCAGACGACAGATCGGCTTCGGCCTGCGCCAGCGCGACATCGGCATCGGCGGGATCGAGTTCGACCAGAACCGTCCCCGCTTTCACGAACTGCGTATCGGTGACGTGTACTGCCACTACCGAAGATGCGACCAGCGGCGTCACTTGCGCCACTTCGGCAGCGACATAGGCATCGTCAGTGGTGACGCGATCGCGCCCGAACAGGACGTACCAAACGCCCCAGGCAACGATGGCCAGCACGACAACCGCCGCCAGCCGAATAAGCCAGGTACGGCGTGTGGCGCTGCGCGCAGTCGCCGCAGCAGCTTCGACCCTATCCAGATCATCGACCGCAAAGGCGGACTGGGCGGGAGTGTCATTCATGCAGATCGTCCTTGGAGGTATGTAGAGCAGCAGATGATGCAAGCGGTGTTGCGGATCTGCCATATCCGCCGCCGAGTCCGCGTATCAGAGCTATATCGGCGGTCCGGTACGCGGCGTCGGTCTGGACCAGCGCTTCGCGTGTAGCGACCAGGCGGTCCTGCACGATCAGCGCGCTCAGATAATTGGACAAGCCGCCACGGTAGCGGGCGTCGGCGATGGCATAGGCTTCCTCGCTGGCGGTCACCGCGGCGCGCGCCTCGGCCAATTGCCGGGCCAGCAGGCTGCGGTCGGTGACGGCATCGGCGACCTGCTGATACGCGGTCAACACCGTGCGATCATAATCGCTCACCGCCAGATCGTAGTCGGCGCGCGCACCGCGATAGGCGGCGCGCAAGGCCCCGCCGTGGAACAGCGGCAGATCGACCGCCGGCCCGACCGTGCCATAAGTCGAATTGCCGGTGAACAGTTGCGACAAGCCGAGCGACTGGATGCCTACCAACGCCTGCAGCTTCAGCGTGGGATAGAAATCTGCCCGTGCCACCTTGATCCGGCTGGCCGCCGCTTCCACCCGCGCGCGGGCAGCGAGGATATCCGGCCGCCGCGTGATCAGCGCGGTGGTCACGTCGGCAGGCAGATCATGCAGGCCCAGCGGAGCCAGCCGAGGTGGCGCGATGGTCAGCCCGCGATCCGGACCTGCGCCCAGCAGCACCGCCAATTGATGCCGCCGCAGCAAGACCGATTGATCGGCAGCGATCAGATCGGCGCGCGCCGAATCGGCCTGCGCCTGAGCGGTGCGCAGGCTGCCGCGATTATCCAGCCCCTGCCGCATCCGCTGGTCGCTAAGCGATTGCGACGCCATGCGGCTTTGCAGCGCGGCTTCGCGGTTGTCGCGCAACGCCAGCGCCGCGCCCAGATCGGCATAGGCCTGGGCGATACCGGCGGTGAGCATCAGTGCAGCCTGCTGCGCGTCGACCTCGGCCGCCTGCCGATCGGAGGTGGCCGCAGCCAACGCGGCGCGATTGCGGCCCCATAAATCGACGTCGAAGTCGAAAGTCGTGTTGAGTGCGCCTTCCGGGTTCCAGCCTTGCGGCAGCAGCGACACGAATTGCGGCGGATAGCCGTTGTTGAGGCTCAGCTTGGTATAACCGACCGTGCCGGATGCATCCAGCGTGGGCAGCAGCGCTGCACCAGCCTGCCGCGCCAAGGCATCGGCCTGTTTCAACCGTGCGGTAGCGGCGGCAACATCAGGAGAATTCGCCAGGCCTTCGACCATCAGGCTGTCTAGCTGCGGATCGCCATAAGCCGTCCACCATTTGTCACCGGGCCATTGGCCCTGAAGGCTCGCCGGCAGGCTTTGGCCGGCGGCGATGCTGGCGGCAGTGCGTGCGATCGGCCGCGGCCCGGTGTCAGGCACCGCCACGCAGCCCGACACCAGCAGCAGCGCCAACCCGCCCAAGCCAGCCCGCGCGCGTGCCGGTTGACTTTGCCGACAAATTGTCACGGGTGAAGCTGCTCTCATAAATATTGTACCACCAAGTATGAAAACCTTCGTTAGCGGCAGCGCTGCCCTTGTCAATCAAAAAATCGTACTGTAGGGTACGGCAATGGAACTTCCTCATATTGCCCTGCTTTGCCAGAGCCCCACCCGCCGCGAAGTACGCCGCCACACCCGGCGCGAAACGATCCTGGAGGTAGCGAAACGATCATTCCTGGAAAACGGCTACGCCGCGACTTCGATGTCGGCAATCGCCGCCGAACTGGGCGGATCGAAAGGCACCTTGTGGAGCTATTTTCCGGCCAAGGATCTGCTGTTCGCCGCCACGCTGGACCACGCAACCGAGACCTTCCAGGAGCAATTGACGCTGATCCTCAATCCGCAGGATGAGGTGAAATCCACGCTATACCGTTTCGCGCTCGGCTTTCTGCAACGGGTAACCTCGCCCGATGCCCTGGCCTTGTACCGGCTGGTGGTCGCAGAGGCCTACCGTTTCCCCGAAACCGGGCGCATCTTTCACGACCGTACCACCGGGCGAACCAGGGGCGTGCTGGCCGCTTATCTGGCCCAGCAGATGGCCCGCGGCCGATTGCGCGCCGATGATGCGCAACTGGCCGCGCAACAACTCGTCGCATTATGCATGGCAGGCTGCCATCAGATGCTGATGATCCGGCTCATCGAAGCCGCCGAGCCCGCCCAGATCGAAAGCGATGCGCTCGGCGCAGTGACCACCTTCTTCCGCGCTTACGCCGTCCAGGACAAAACTGCCGCGCCATGATCCGCGCGGTAAAGCTCTTGCCGATCGCAAGCTCAGACCGACACGCCCAACTGCCACAGGATGAAGGCAAACTCCTCGGCGGTTTCGCGCAGGCTTTCGAACCGGCCCGACTTGCCGCCATGGCCCGCACCCATGTGGGTTTTGAAGATCAGTTCCGCACTACCCGTCTTCAACTCGCGCAGCCGCGCCACCCATTTGGCGGGTTCCCAATAGGTAACGCGCGGATCGTTAAGGCCAGCGGTGACCATCAGCGGCGGATAGGCTTGCGCGGTCACATTATCATAAGGCGAATAGCTGCGGATCAGTTCGAAGGCGGCGCGATCCTCGATCGGATTGCCCCATTCAGGCCATTCGCCGGGGGTCAGCGGCAGGCTGTCATCCAGCATCGTCGCCAGCACATCGACGAACGGCACCTGCGCGACGACCGCGCCCCATAATCCAGGATCGGAGTTAATCACTGCGCCCATCAGTTCGCCGCCTGCCGATCCGCCCGAAATGCTGATTCGGCCGGGCGCGGTCAGCCCGCGCTCGACAAGCGCCCGGGCGACATCGACGAAATCGTTGAACGTGTTGGCCCGCGCCTCGCGCTTGCCGGCCTTGTACCAGGCCCGGCCGAGATCGTCGCCGCCGCGGACATGGGCGATGGCATAGGCAAAGCCGCGATCGACAAGGCTGAGCCGCGCGGTCGAAAAGCCCGGCGCGATCGCGATGCCATAAGCGCCGTAGCCATAGAGGTGCAGCGCGCCCGCCGCTTTTAGATGCCCCTCTTCTGGAGGAGATGAGCGATCCTTGCGCATGACCACGCTGACCGGCACCAGCGTGCCATCGCGCGCCGCGACCTCCAGCCGCTGCGTGATGTAAAGCGCGGCATCGTAGCCCGAGGGAATCTCCTGCACCTTGAGCACTTCGAGACGCTTTTCGGCAATGTGGAAATCGAAGACCGTGGCCGGGCTGACCATGCTTTCGTATGACAAGCGCAAGCGATCGGTCGCCCATTCGGGATTATCGGCGATCGACGCCTCGTAGCTGGCCTCGGGAAAGGCGATCGGCTCGATCCGGGCAGGATCGTCATAATAGCGCAATTCGATGTGATCCAGCCCGCGCACACGGCCTTCGACGACGTAGAAATCGCGGAACAAGTCGAACCCGGTAAGGTAGAACGCGTCAGACCCTGCGATCAGCGTCGTCCATTCGCCAGGATGAGCCAGCGGTGCGGTGGCGAGGCGGAAATTTTCGTGGCAGTCGTTGGCATGGATGAACAGCGTACCGTCGTGCTCGTCCACGTCGTATTCCACGCCAGGCTGGCGCGCGCGGACCAGCACCGGCGACGAAAGCGGATCGTCGGCGGGGATCAGCCGCACTTCGCTGGTTTCATGATCGCTGGTGCCGATCACCAGCCAGTGCTCGTTGGCGGTCAGCGATGCGCCGACGCGAAAGCCTTCGTCGTGTTCGTGATACAGCTCGACATCGCTTGCCAGCGGTTGGCCCAGCCAGTGCAACCGGGCATTGTCGGTACGCCAGTTCTCGTTGGCGAGGCTGTAGACCAGCGCCTTGTCGCCCGCGACCCATACCAGCGCCGACAGCGTATCGGGAATTTCGTCGGGCAGCACTTCGCCGGTGGCGATGATCTTGATCCGTGCGGTGAAGCGCTCCGAGCCATTGTCATCGACCGCCCAGGCGAGCAGTCGCCCATCCTTGCTGATCGAAATCGCGCCGAGCCGGAAATATTCGAGATCGGCAGCCAGCGCGACTTCATCGAGGATCAACTCGTCCGCGCTGCCATCATCGGGCGCTCCGACCGCGCGGCGCCACCACTTCTTGTACTCCGCGCCTTCCTCATATTCGATCCAGTACAGCCAATCGCCATCCTTTTGCGGCACAGAGCGGTCGGCTTCCTTGATGCGGCCGCGCATCTCGGTAAACAAATGGTCGATCACCGGCTGCTGCGCGGCCATGCGCGTCTCGAACCAGGCGTTCTCGGCCTCCAGATGCGCCAGCACCGCGGCATCGCTCACCTCGGGATAGGCGGGATCGCGCAGCCAGGCGTAGTCGTCGGTCACGGTTATGCCGTGGTGGGTATAGCTGGTGGCCTGCTTCGCAGCGATGGGCGGTTCGGAGGGAGTGTTCGCGGGTCGCGCAGCGGCAGTGAGGGTGGTATCTGTCATCGGCTGCATGTATGACCGTCGGCCATGCCCCGCAACCCGGACCAGTCACCATGTTGATGCAACGCCAAGAAAACCGGATCCAGGCGCTGCGCGGTGAGCTGAAGTCGCGCGGGCTCGATGGCTTCGTCATCCCGATTTCGGACGAGCATATGAGCGAGTACGTCGGCGGTTATGCCCAGCGGCTGGAATGGCTGACCGGCTTCGGTGGATCGGCGGGGACGGCTGTGGTGCTGGCCGATGCGGCGGCAATGTTCGTCGATGGCCGCTACACGCTGCAGTTGCGCGATCAGGTCGATGCGCGGTTTTACGATTACGAAAGCGTGCCGCAAACCAGCCCGGCCAAATGGCTGGCCACGCGGGTCAGCGCCGGGGCGCGGATTGGCTATGATCCGTGGCTGCATGGTAAACCCTGGGCTACGACGACCGCAAGGGCGCTGGAAGAACGCGGCGCTTCGCTCGTTGCGGTCGACAGTAACCCGGTCGACGCGGTGTGGGCAGACCGCCCGGCCCCCTCCCCCGCCGTGGCCGTAGTCCAGCCCCAAGCGTTGGCCCGCCGGTCGCGCCACGTCAACCCCGCCCCCCGCGCGGGCTGG
>CAXTOI010000065.1:0-11671 GCA_964245645.1 uncultured Novosphingobium sp.
AGATCGACGGTGGCAAAACCGTTGGCGCCGTTGTTGGTGGCGCCGGTTACCCCAGCCGAGAACTGCGGCAACTGCGTGAGATAACTTTCCACCGTGGAGGTGTTCGTAACGTTCAGCGTCTCGGCGGTAACAACCGTAACCGGACTGGCTGATTGCAAATCGGGCCGATTGCTGATCCGCGTGCCGGTTACGACGATGTCGGCCGATGGTGCATCGCTGGTAGTAGCCACCGGTGCGGCGGCCGGAGGCACCGCTTGAGCCTGCACCCCGGACGCGCCCATAACCAGGCCCAAGCCGAGCACAACCGGTGCTGCGCCACAACGCAGCAAATTTATTCTAGTTAGATTCCTCATGGTTAACCCCTAAAATCAGTCCGGCAGTAACTGCCGGGCCGGGAGAACCCACGTTTGTTCCTGGTCATATCTCAGCGTTCCCCTCCCTGCGCGAAACTGACCAGGCCGTCACACGGGAATACCGGTAAATCCCGTTTTTCTCGCAGTTGCACAATGTCATTGTCAGAGCCGTCCCACGATTGTCGTGGTTCTGTTGCAATTTTGAGACAGTGTCACCACAGCGCCATCAGCCTGCACGCGCGCGCTGACACACAACAAAATGCCCGGCGCAATGCGCCGGGCATCGATTGCCGCGATCTATATCCTAGAACTTCGCGTGTACGCCGGCGTAGAGCGTCCGGCCCAGCAGGTCGTAGGTATCCGCCACGGTGTTGGTGCCCGGCCACTGGCTGTCACCACCTGCGATGAACGGCGGCTGCTTGTCGAGCAGATTGTTGCAGCCGACATAGAACTCGAACTGCTTGGCCAGATCGAACTTCACCTGAAGGTCGTGGTACGTATACGCCGGGATGGCATAAAGCCCTTCGCTTGCAGTCACCGGGCCTAGATACTTCAGTCGATAGCTCAATTTGACTGGACCGGCTGCATAGTTGACGTTGAAGGTGAACTGGTTCTTGAATCCCGTGCCCAGCTGCTGGCTGGCATAAGTATCGGCCGTGCCGAGTTCATTGGTCGTCGCACCCCCGGCAAACGGCGTCTGCTGCTGCTTCGTCTTGTGGTTGTAATACAGATCGAGATTGACCTTCTCGTGACTGCCGAAGAAGTGGGTCTTGAAGGCATACAATGCTTGAACATCGATACCCGCAACCTGATAGGAGGCGGCGTTGATGTTCACGCCATCGACTTCGGTGATAAAGCCGTTGGCATTGCGGTGAACCAGATCGCAGAAATCCGGATTACCGGTCGTAAAGCACTCGTTCACTGCCGTTTGCGGATCGACCGTGGCAACCGCATTCTTCACCTTGATCGTGTAATAATCGGCCGTGATCACCAGACCGCGGATGAACTTGGGGGTGAAGTTCGCACCGGCGGTGAAGGTGTTGGTCGCTTCCGCGGTCAGGTTGGGGTTGCCACCCACCAGCCCGAAGATCGTCTGCACCTGCGCCAGCGAATAAGTGTAATTCGCGCCCGGATGCGCCTTTAGATAAGCGGCAATCCCTGGAATGGAGGTACACGCCGCCGGCAGGGGAATGAAGCTAGTTGCAGTTTCACCCAAGCCCTGAGCCTGATCGCAGGGGTCGACGACTTGCTGCGCGGTATTGGCCTGCGGCGAATACAGCTCGTTCAGGTTCGGCGCCCGCACCGCGCGCGCATAGATTGCATGGAAGCTGATGTCGGGCGTAGGCGCGTACGTTCCACCATATTTATACGTCCACACCCCGCCCACGGTCGAATAATGCGCGTAACGCGCCGCCCCCTGCAACGATACGTCGTAGATCCATGGATGGCCACCAAAAATCGGTGCGTTCAATTCGACGAAACCTTCCTTCGAATCGTACTTGCCGTACTCGTCGCCGTTCAACTGTTGCGAGCTGTATCCCGAGATCGTGAAGGGGTCGAAAACTTCCGAAACCTTCTCGCGGTGATATTCTCCGCCGACCGATATCCCGAGCGGCCCGTTGGGAAGTTTGAACAAGGATCCGGTTAGCGTGAACGTGGCCACATCCTGATATTCCTTCTGCAGGAAGTCTGCATCCACATGCTGACCGGGAGTAGCGCCAGGAATGACCACGCCCGCCCCGGTGTAAGTGCTCAGGAAGTTGAGCTGGGCTGCGGTGTAGGTCTGGTGGCCGAACGGATTGATCGGCACGCAGCCCGCCGCGCGCGCAACCGGATCAGCGCAGACGATCTGCCCGTTGATCGTGGTCGCCTGCAACGCGGCACCATAATTGGTCATCAGGATCGCACCGTTTTCGGTGTTGTCCTTGTCCTTGCTATGCTCATAGGAAAAATCATAATTCCAGCCCGAGCCGATGTTGCCCTTCAGGCCGATAACGCCGCGGTAATAATCGCGGTCGTCATGCGGGCTGCGATCAAAAATGCCGGTCGATCGCTTCCGGAAATCCAGGAAAGGAACGCCGGAGGCGTTGGCCGCAGCGGCAATGGCCGCAGGCACATACGGGTTGTTCGTAACCGGGATCCCTGGGTAGTTTGGCGAACCTTCGAAGGTATAGACCGACTCACCCTGTACACCGTTATCGTCCACCGCCAGTGGCTCGATCGAACCGCTCGCCTTGGTCTTGCTGTAGGTACCTTCAGCGTAAAGCTGGAAAGCGGGGCTGAAGTCGTAATGAGCGAGTAATGAGCCGACGTAGCGTTCTACCGGGGTTGCCAGCAGGCGATCGGCAGCGCGGTTGAACCGCTGCGACGCCGCGCCCGTATAGGGCTCGACATTGTTGTTGTTGTCGAATGTCAAAGCATCGCCATTGGCATCGAAGAAAATGCCTTGCGGCGTATAAGAGCTGCCTGTCGGCGAATCGACTGCAGAATACGGACGGTCGCTAGAGCGGACCGCGTCTTCCTTGGTATAAGTGAAGTTGCCGGTGATATGGCCCTTTCCACCGGCAAAATCGGTGCCGGCGAGCGCCGAAAACAATCCCGAGTAGCCGTCGCCCTTGTCGGTGATCTCGTTCTGCGCGTGGAGGTCGATGCCGGAGTAATTGTTCTTGAGCTTGATATTGATCACACCCGCCACCGCGTCCGAACCGTAGACCGCCGAGGCGCCGCCGGTGACGATTTCGACCGATTCGATCAGGTCGGTAGGGATGTTGTTGAGATCGACCGACGAACTGCCCGGCACGCCGACGGTGCGCCGGCCGTTGATCAACACAAGCGTACGAGCAGAGCCGAGGTTACGCAGATTGGCGAGGGACTCGCCATTGCCGGAGTTGTTGAAGTTAGAAGCCGTGCGGCCCTCCGACTGTCCTGAAATTGGCAGATCCTGCAACGCGTCGAGCAAATTGGTCTGGCCGACGTTTTCGATCGAATCGGCAGTTATCACCCCGACCGGCACCGCTTGCTCGATCTGCGGCCGCGCGATGCGCGAACCGGTGACCACGATTGCGTCGTTGGTGTTGGCGGTATTGTCCGCAACCTGCGGGGTGTCGCTGTTGGCCGGTGTCGTCACCGGCGCCGTGGCGGGTGCTGCGCCGGGCGCGGTCTGCGCCATCGCTCCCGAACCACCGGCGATCAAAGCAATACCTAATGCAACCGGAGCAGCTCCGCACTTCAATAAGTTAAATCTGGCAGCGATCATGGTTAACCCCTTGGTGCAGGACGACACACTGTCGGCCTGGGATTGTCCGCGTTTTGCCGGGCTCGCCGTTCTTCGCCTCAGCGCAGCAAGCCGGTCTTTTTCACGGTAATGCATCACATTCAGGGCATTGCTGCAGCCGCACAATAACTTTGTGTCAGTTGTATGCGTTTGTCGTAGCGGTGTGGCAAATTTGTTACGACTTTAATAGGTATAGTCGTTCGGTTCGCTAAAGCTCGGCCAGCTGGGGCAGATTTCCCAGCATCTCGATCAACCCGCGCTCATGGCGCGACAGCCAGCGGGTCTTGCGTGGCAGGCGCAGATCGCGGCGCAGCCCTGCCTGCGCCTCCTTGTCGCCGGCGATTTCCAGCACCGCCGGGTGGATGTAGCTCTTTCGCGCGATCGCCGGAGTATTGCCCAGGCTGGCCGATACCTGCAGCAGCAGATCGCGCAGCTTGAGCGGTTCGGTGCTGGTGGCCAGCGTTTCGAAGGCGGTCACCGTGCCGCCCCAGGTGCGAAAATGCTTGGCGGAAAAAGCAGTACCCATCGTCTCGTGCAGATAGGCGTTCACATCGGAGGATCCGACGGGGCAGGGCTCGCCTGCTGCATCGAGGAACTGGAACAGATGCTGACCCGGCAGATCCTGCAGCCGCCGCACGAAGCGCAGCAAGGTCCGGTCGCTTAGCCGCAGATCGTGCATCTTGCCCGATTTGCCGCGAAAATGCAGCCGCAACGAATTGCCGTGCGCGTCGACGTGGCGCTTGCGCAGCGTCGTGGCGCCAAAACTCTTGTTGCTGTGCGCATAGGCTTCGTTGCCCACCCGGATTGCGCCGGAATCGAGCAGCCGCACCACGGCCGCAATGGTGCGATCGCGGCCTAAACCGTGGCGCGCCAGATCGGCCTCGACCCGGCGCCGCACCAGCGGCAGGCTCAACCCGAACTGGCTCAAGCCGTCGAACTTGGCGAATTCGCGCTGCTGGCGGAAATCCGGATGATAGCGATACTGCTTGCGCCCCCGCGCGTCGACGCCGGTCGCCAGCAGATGCCCGTTGGGATCGAGGCAGTACCAGGCGTTGCAATAAGCGGGCGGCAAGGCGATCGCGGCCAACCGCTTGATCGCCGCTCCGTCTTCGATCTGCGCGCCGTCGGGGTCGTGATAGGTCCAGCCACCATCGCAGGCGCGGCGGGTGATGCCGGGCTGGCGATCATCGACGAAAACAAGATTGTCGCTCACGGGGCACCCACCTTTGGCATCTGCCGACTTGATGCCGACTATTCAGTGACTTCGGAAACGCTTGTCGCGCAGAGCCAGTTCCATCCCCGCGCCTGCTGGAATCTGCGCACCAACCATCTGACGACATGTGAATCCGAGGCCCGCGGCGGGCCGACATTGCCTAGATGCCGCGGACTGCCTAGGGAATGCGAATGTCTGCAGATATCTACGATAACCATGGGCGCGGCGCTGCTAGCTGGAGCTTTCCCGCAGTGCATCCCGAAGGCCGTAAATTTGCGCTGATCGCCGCGGTGATCGGGCTGGTCTGCCTGTTTGCCGGCTGGCACTGGCTGGCCTGGATCATGGGCATCCTGACCTTCTGCATCGGCGCATTCTTTCGCGATCCCCGCCGCGTTACCCCCCAAGGCGACCGGCTGGTGGTCGCACCCGCCGATGGGCTGATCACGCTGATCCAGCGGGTGCCGCCGCCGCGCGAACTGACCATCGACGATGGCAGCGGCACGCCATTCCTGAGCGCCGAGCCGGTCACCCGGATCTCGATTTTCATGAGCGTATTCGATGTCCACATCAATCGTTCGCCGATAGCCGGCACGATCCTGAAGGTCGTCTATATCCCCGGCAAATTTCTCAATGCCGATCTCGATAAGGCGAGCGAGGAAAACGAGCGCCAGCACATTCTGGTCGATCGCGGCAATGGCACCCTGGTCGGCTTCACCCAGATCGCCGGGCTGGTGGCGCGGCGGATCGTACCCTTCGTAAAGCCGGGGGACATCATCGCCGCCGGCCAGCGGGTCGGCCTGATCCGCTTCGGCAGCCGCGTCGATGTCTACCTGCCGCAAGGCACCGACCCGCTGGTGGTGCTGGGCCAGCGCACCATAGCCGGCGAGACCATGCTTGCCGAAATCGGCCGCCAGCAGTCGATCGAAGGCGTGTGCCAATGAGCGACGATCCGCGCGACGACGACGATGACGAAGAATCTTCGGCACGACTGCCACGCGGCCTCACCTTGCGTGCACTGATTCCCAACGCCATCACCTCCGCCGCCTTGTGCTGCGGATTGACCGGCATCCGCTTCGCGATCGACGGCCATTGGGACAAATCGGTGCTCGCGGTAATCCTGGCCGGCATGCTCGACGGCATCGATGGCCGCATCGCCCGCCTGCTGAAAGCGCAATCACGCTTCGGCGCCGAACTCGACAGCCTGTCCGATTCGATTTCGTTCGGCGTGGCGCCGGCGCTGATCCTGTTCCTGTGGTCGCTCAAGCAAGTTCCCCGGCTTGGCTGGTTCGCGGCGCTGGCCTTTGCCATCTGCTGCGCGCTGCGTCTTGCCCGCTTCAATGCCCGCATCGACATCATCGATCAGCCGCACAAGTCGGCCGGTTTCATGACCGGCGTGCCGGCGCCGGTCGGCGTCGGGCTGGCCTTTCTGCCGATGTACCTGTGGATCGGCAGCGGCAACGAAGACTTCCGTCAACCTGGGCTGGTCGGCGTCTGGCTGGTGGTCATCGCCTTCCTCATGATTTCTAGCATCGCGACGATGGGTTGGGCGGCGTTGCGCCCGCGTAAACGCATCCGGTTGGAACTAATTGCATTGATTGGTCTGGTGTTTGCAGCGTTGCTCACCGAAACCTGGTGGACGCTGGTGGGAATTTGCGCTTTTTATATCGCGATGCTGCCGGTCGGCTTTGCCCGCTACGCCCGCGTCAAGCGGCAGCGCGCCGCACGGTCCATAACCGATCGACCAGCGGCAGCGTCTTGATCCGCACCACCGGCACCAGCGTGCAGGTACGGTCGGGCCGATCCCCACGAATGGCCACATAGTATCCCGGCGCCGGCTTGCGCATCCCCCGTTCCGCATCCAGCGCATCCCATGCCGATCCATATTGCCGCCACGTGCTGATCATCGCACCGACCGCCAGCATGGCGGCGATCCACAAGACAGCGAACAACATAGTGGCAAGCATCATGCGAATCCTTTGCAAGAGCGATGATCGTATCAAATCGAACAATCTGTGGAAAAGTTCCCGAATGATCGGCTTTCCGCGACATGGCTATAATGTTCCTGATGTGTTCCCTCTGTCAAGCTACTATTCACTCTTTGTTCCAAATACTTCATGCTGGATTTCTTTGTACGCAACGACTATGCGCCGCCCACGTCAGCACCTGAGCTAGCCATCCCGGATAGCAGGCATTGGCGAATCCACATGGAAAGCGCCCATCACCGGTGCCGCAGCGGGCCACCCGCACGGTTCCAGCTTTCCAGAGGCAAGAACCGGAAGGAATTATCTATGGCGGCTCCTGTCGTCTCCATGCAGCAATTGATCGAGGCCGGCGCGCACTTCGGCCACCAGACTCACCGCTGGAACCCGCGGATGAAGCCTTATATCTTCGGGGCCCGCAACGGCGTGCATATCCTCGACTTGTCGCAGACCGTGCCGCTGTTCGCACGCGCGCTCGATTTCGTGTCGTCCACCGTTCAGGCGGGCGGCAAGGTGCTGTTCGTCGGGACCAAGCGCCAGGCGCAGGAACCGATCGCCGACGCGGCCCGCGCCTCGGGTCAGCACTTCGTCAACCACCGCTGGCTGGGCGGCATGCTCACCAACTGGAAGACCATCTCGGGCTCGATCAAGCGTCTCAAGACCCTGGAAGAGCAGCTCTCGGGCGACACCGCGGGCCTCACCAAGAAGGAAGTGCTTCAACTCACCCGCGAGCGTGACAAGCTCGAATTGTCGCTGGGTGGCATCCGCGACATGGGCGGCATTCCTGATGTGATGTTCGTGATCGATGCCGGCAAGGAAGAGCTGGCGATCAAGGAAGCCAATGTGCTGGGTATCCCGGTCGTGGCGATCCTCGATACCAACGTCGATCCGGCGGGCATTTCCTTCCCGATCCCGGCCAACGACGACGCCAGCCGCGCGCTGCGCCTCTACTGCGACTCGATTGCCCAGGCCGCGAAGAAGGGCGGCCGCGAAGCCGTCGTCAACTCCGGCACGGACTTCGGCGCATTGTCCGAGCCGCTGGCCGAAGAAGCCGTCAGCGATCCTGCCACCGCCTGACGCATCGCCGGATTTGCTCCGGCCGTCATCAAATCTCCATGCGCCGGTCCCACAGGGCCGGCGCAAATACGACTCCCCATTCGAAAGGATCAGCGGACATGGCCTACACCGCCACCGACGTCAAAACCCTGCGCGACCGCACCGGCGCCGGCATGATGGATTGCAAGAAGGCGCTCGACGAAACCGGCGGCGACATGGAAGCCGCCGTCGATACGCTGCGCGCCAGGGGCCTCGCCGCCGCCGCCAAGAAATCCAGCCGCACCGCCGCCGAGGGCCTGGTCGGCGTCGCCGTAGCCGGCACCAGGGGCGTAGCCGTCGAAGTCAATTCCGAGACCGATTTCGTCGCCAAGAATGACCAGTTTCAGGACTTCGTGCGCAAGATCACGCAAGTCGCATTGGGCCTCGCCGGCAATGACATCGACGCGCTGAAAGCGGCGCCATACCCCGACGGCGGCGCAAATGGCGAGACCGTCGGCGACAAGCTCACCAACAATGTCGCTACCATCGGCGAGAACCAGCAGCTGCGCCGCATCGGCCGCGTTTCGGTGACGCAGGGCCTGATCGTGCCCTATATGCACAACGCCGCCGCCCCCTTGCTCGGCAAGATCGGCGTGCTCGTCGCGCTCGAAAGCACCGCCCCCGCCGAGGTGCTCGAACCGCTCGGCAAGCAGATCGCCATGCACATCGCCGCCGCCTTCCCGCTGGCGCTGAATGCCGCAGGCCTCGACGCCGAACTGATCGCCCGCGAACGCAAGATTGCTGCCGAAAAGGCCGCCGAAAGCGGCAAGCCCGCCGAAGTGCAGGCCAAGATGGTCGATGGCGCCGTATCCAAATACGCCAAGGAAAACGCGCTGTTGTCGCAAGTGTTCGTCATGGACAACAAGACCCCGGTATCGCAGATCGTCGATCAGGCCGGCAAGGCTGCGGGCGCCAGGATCGTGCTGGCCGATTACGTCCGCTTCCAGCTGGGCGAGGGCATCGAAAAAGCCGAAACCGACTTCGCCGCCGAAGTCGCCGCGGCCGCCGGGCTGGACAAGGATAAAGACTGAAAGCTTTCGCGCGTTGCCACCGGAAAGCGCGTGAAGTTTACCCGGCCGCGCAGCCTTGGCAGCGCCCCGGTTCGGGTATAGGGCGACGGCGCGAAAGTGGGCTGGCACATTGGTGGCGAGCCCGGGCCTTCGTGCAATGTCGAGGCGTGATGTGGCCCCGCCACAGCCGCATCCAAAATCAAGGTGTACTCAAGCTCCATGGCGCTTCCCCGGCTCAAGCGGATCCTCCTCAAGCTGTCCGGCGAAGTGCTGATGGGCAACCAGTCTTTCGGCATAGACCCTGAATTCGTTGCCGAAATGGCGCAGGAAATAAAGCAGGCCAAGGAAACCGGCCTCGAAATCTGCCTGGTTATTGGCGGCGGCAACATCTTTCGCGGCATGGCCGGCGCCGCCAAAGGCATGGACCGCGCGCAGGCCGACTATATGGGCATGCTGGCCACTGTGATGAACGCGCTGGCCATGCAGAATGCGCTCGAACAACTTGGCGTAAACACCCGCGTCCAATCGGCAATCCAGATGGACGCGGTGTGCGAGCCGGTGATCCGCCGCCGCGCCGAGCGCCACCTGGAAAAAGACCGCGTGGTGATCTTCGCTGCCGGCGTCGGCAGCCCCTATTTCACCACCGACAGCGGCGCCGCCTTGCGCGCTGCCGAGATGAAATGCGATGCGCTGTTCAAAGGTACGAGCGTCGACGGTGTCTACAGCGCCGACCCGAAGAAAAACGCCGCCGCAAAGCGTTACGATACAATCGATTACGATACGGTGCTCGCCGAAAACCTGCAGGTCATGGACGCGTCGGCGGTAGCGCTATGCCGCGACAACGCGATTCCGATCGTGGTCTTCTCGATCCGCGAAAAGGGCAATCTGGCCCAGGTGCTCGCCGGCTCGGGCACGCGCACGATAGTTGCCGCGATAGATGCAAAGGAAGGCTGACAATGGCCAAATTCGACAAGCCCGATCTGGAACGCCGCATGAAAGGCGCGGTCGATTCGCTCAGAAGCGATCTCGGCGGCCTGCGCACCGGCCGCGCCAATACCGCGCTGCTCGACCCGATCATGGTCGAGGCTTACGGCCAGCACACCCCGCTCAACCAGGTCGCCACCGTCTCCGCCCCCGAACCACGGCTGCTCTCGGTCCAGGTCTGGGACAAATCGAATGTCGGCCCGGTCGAAAAGGCGATTCGCTCCGCCGGGCTGGGGCTGAACCCGATCAACGATGGCAACAATCTGCGCCTGCCAATCCCCGACCTGACCGAGGATCGCCGCAAGGAACTAGCCAAGCTGGCCGGCAAATACGCCGAAAACGCGCGCATCGCCATCCGCAACGTCCGCCGCGACGGCATGGACTCGCTCAAGGCCGACGAAAACAAGAAGCTCATCTCCGAGGATGACCGCAAACGCGCCGAAACCGAACTGCAGAAACTCACCGACGAGCAGATCAAGGCGGCGGACGAATCGGCAGCGACGAAGGAAAAGGAAATCCTGGGCAAGTGACCCCGCGCGCTGCCTTCAACGATCGTGTCGCCGGCGCCGGAGAAACGCCGGACGCGCATCATGATGAGCAAGGCAGCGGCGGCCAGCAGGCCGCGCGCCATGTGGCGATCATCATGGACGGCAATGGTCGCTGGGCCCGCAAACGCCTGCTCCCTCGCGTCGTAGGCCACCAGCGCGGGGTCGAAGCGGTGCGCCGCGTCGTCCGCGCCGCGCAGGACATGGGCCTCGATGTCCTGACGCTCTACGCCTTCTCGACCGAAAACTGGCGCCGGCCCGAGGATGAGATCTCCGCGCTGATGGGCCTGCTCAAGCGCTTCATCATCAGCGACCTCGACGAATTCTGCGCCAACAACGTCCGGTTGAAGATCATCGGCGATTTCCGCGCCTTTCCCGAAGACGTCGTCGCGCAGATCGACGCCGCGCTCGGCCGCACCGCCGGCAATACCGGGGTTACGCTGGTGATCGCGCTCAATTACGGCTCGCAGGACGAGATCGCCCGCGCCGCCGTCAAGGCCGCGGCAAAAGGCCCGGTGACCCCCGATACCATCTCCGCCGAACTCGACACCGCCGACCTGCCGCCGCTCGACCTGCTGATCCGCACCTCGGGCGAAATCCGGCTGTCGAATTTCCTGCTGTGGCAGGCCGCCTATGCTGAAATGTGGTTCACGCAAGTGCACTGGCCCGACTTCACCCCCGAGCATCTCGCCGAGGCGCTGGCGCAATTCGCCAGGCGGGAGCGCCGCTTTGGCGGTTGCTGAAGACATGAGCTCATACCAAACTGTATTGAACGGACCGCAAGAAGCTCCTCGCCCGAACGGGGAAGGTCAAGAAGCTCCTCCCCCGTTCGGGGGAGATTGGGTGGGGGTACTCCCAGGCCTATGTAGACGCGAGGCTGCCGCATCGCTCCCCCAGCCTCACCCCGCCGCGGAGGGGAGATGAGTCCGGATCGCAGCCAGGTGTCAGCAGCGCCCCGGAAAAAATCCGATCTGGGCGTCCGCACGCTATCGGCGATCATCATGGTCGCAGTGGCCGGCGCTGCGATCTGGCTGGGCGGCATCGCCTGGGCGGCGTTCGTGGCGCTGATCGCGGCGGGCGTGCTCTGGGAATGGGTCAAGCTGTCTCACCTGATCACGCCCGCGCCGCTTGCCCGCGCGCTGTGGTTCATCGCTGGCCTGGTCTATGTCGGCATCGCCGCGCAAGTGCTTTGGCAACACCCGTTCCTCGACATTCTGG
>CAXTOI010000066.1:0-11581 GCA_964245645.1 uncultured Novosphingobium sp.
GCTTCATTTCCAGCGGCCCGTTCAGCTTTTCCGCCGCCGGCACGGCGGATGTGCTGGCCGATGTCGCCGGCGGGATGACCCGGGGTATCAAATTGCTGACCAAGACCAACGTCTCGGCCAGCTATGACGGCAATGCGGGCGATCATCCCGGCTGGACCGGCCAGGCCAGCATCCAATACGTCAAGGGCGGCCATATCAGCGGCGACAATGTCGGCGATATTCAGATGCTGGACAATATCGAGGCGTTCAACGCCGTGCGCCTGTATGAATTCTGGCTGGAGCGGCAATGGGCAGGCGGCAAATACGGGGTCAAGTTCGGGTTCACCGATCTGAACGTCGATTTCGATACGCAGCAGGTGGCAGCGCTGTTCATCAACAGCAGCGACGGCATCGGCGCCGAGTTCGGGCTTTCCGGGCTGAACGGGCCCTCGGTGTTTCCGACCACGACCCTGGCGCTGAGCGGCTTCGTCAAGCCGAGCGACCCGTGGACTCTGCGCGCCGGGGTGTTCAACGGGTTGGCGGGTTCGGACAGCCACCCCAGCGATTTCATCGCCTTGCATGTGTCGGCGCGAACCGGCGCGTTGCTGGTGGTGCAGGCCGAACATGCCGGCGCGTCAGGCTTGCGGGCCTATATCGGCGGCTGGGACTACACCGCCGATTTCGCGGCGCTGCATCTGGTCGATGCCATGGGCGATCCCTTGCGCCGCGCGCGGATGCGCGGCGCCTATGCGCTGGTCGAGGGTCAGATTACCGGCGGAGCCGATGGGCGCAATCTGTCCGGCTGGATTCGCGCCGGGCTGGGCGATCCGGTGGTTGAGCGGACGTCGGGCTATCTGGGTTTTGGATTAGTGGCGACGGGCCTGATCAAGAGCCGCAGCGAGGACCAGTCGGGCATATCGATCAATCACGCCATCGTCGATCGGCCCGACCTGCCGCCGGCTGCGCTGCCGGAGAAGCGCGCCGAGACCGCGATCGAGCTGACGTACCGCGTGCAGGCCAAGGACTGGCTGTCGGTCCAGCCTGACCTGCAATACATCCGGCGTCCCAATGGCGATCCGGAGATTCCCTCGGCGCTGGTGGTGGGAGTGCGGCTGAGCGTGAACCTGACGCAGAACCTAGTGAACCAGATCAAGGGCGGACCGTAGCACATCGACCCGCGTCATGCCTCCTTACCTGAATTCGGGCCGAGGTTCACCGTTCCGCACGGGTCATCCTTCCCGTTCGGCAAGGGATGGGGAGGGGTACCGACGCTGGCACCGTCGCGCAGCCTATCTGCCTTGCTTTGCCCCAGCGGGAAGAGGAGACGAGCCGGCGTCGACGAGATATGGTATTACCGGCCAATTCCCTGGGCTCTTGGTATCAGACATCACCTCGCCTGCGGCCTGTTGATCCTGCTGTGCACCGGTCTTGCCGCCTGCGGTCGCCCGAACGCGGCGCGATCGACATCCGCCGAACCGGTGATCATCGACCTCGCCGCCGGCCCCGTGGCCCGGTTCTATCCCAAACAAGCTTTCGGCGCCGTGATCGACGGACTGGGCCAGGGCCGTGTCGATCAGGTCTACAGCCCGGGCAATATCAAGGCGATCAAACGCGCCGGCTTCGGAGCCACCGCCTATAATCTGCGCACCGAACTGGGCATCGAGGCATGGCACTGGACCGGCGAGGGCAGTTGGAGCGATGCCCTGCACCACCAGGGTTACTGGACCGGCAACGATCATCCGGTGCACCCGATCATCACCGCCTGGGGATATAATCTTCCACGGCGCGGCGACAGCATCGATCAAGCCAATAACGAAGGCTATTCGCGGCTGGACGACGGTGACCCGGCGACGTTCTGGAAATCCAATCCCTATCTCGATCCGATGTACGCCCGATGGCCTGGTGGCGACCAATGGATCGCCGTTGATTTCGCCGACGACAAGCCGATTTCGGCGGTGCGTATCGATTGGGCCCGGCCCTATGCGCGTCGATACGAAGTCCAATATTGGCGCGGCGAAGATGAAACCGATCCGCATGGACGCTGGATTGATTTTCCGCGTGGGCAGGTCACCGATGGGCGCGGTAAGACGTTCGTGCAAAACTTGTCGGATCAACCGATTACCGCGCAATATTTTCGTGTATTGCTGCAGCAATCCTCACATGTCGCGGCTCCGGGATCACGCGACCGGCGCGACGCCATGGGTTACGCGGTCCGGGAGATCGCCTTCGGCATGATCGATCGCGAAGGGCACTTCCATGACGCGATTGTCCATGCCCGCAGCGGCACACGCCAGACCAACATCTACGTCTCTTCGACTGACCCATGGCACCGTGCCGGCGATCGCGATCCGGAAACCGAGCAGCCAGGTTTCGACCGTGTCGTCCGCACCGGATTGACCAATGGCCTGCCGATCCTGCTCAATGTCGGCGCGCTTTACGATACGCCGGAGAACACCGCCGCCGAGATCAGGTTCTTTCGCGCGCGTCACTATCCGATTTCTGCGGCGGAAATCGGCATCGAACCCGACGGCCAGAATGTCGGCGCTGCAGACTTTGCGGCATTGTTTCTGCAGACGGCTGACGCGATCCACGGGGTCGATCCGAATATCCGGCTGGCCGGTCCGGGTTTGCAGGATGCGGTGTCCAGCACCTGGCTCGTGGAAGGTCCGGTGCAATCCTGGCCAAGGCTGTTCATCGACGCGTTGCGCAAGGCTGGGCGCCTTGGCGATCTCAACGAATTCACCTTCGAGCACTATCCGTATGACGTGCCTTGCTATGCGCCGGACGCCATGCTGCGCGGTGCGAATGGTAAACTGGCTGCGGCTTGGGCAGGCATGAGCCATGATGGCGTACCGCGCAACATACCGCGCAGCATTCTCGAATATGGCGTGTCGGCATTCTCCGGGCGGATCGCGATGGAAGTGCCCGAGGCGCTGTTCAATGCCGATATGCTCGCGCAATTCCTGACGCTGGGCGGCCATGCCAGCTATTATCTCGGCTACGGCCCTGAGGAATTGTTCGACCCCGAGAACCGCTGCGCCGGCTATGGCGAATTGATGCTGTTCGGCCAGGATGCGAAAGGCCGGGCGACCTGGCCGACCCCGTCCTTCTGGGGCGCGCAACTAATGACGCAGCAATGGAGCCAGCCGGGTGATGGGCAGCAGCTGCTATACACCGCCCAGCGGCAGGCCAAGCCCGGCGCCCCGAATTGGGTCGTCGCTTATCCGCTGCGCCGGCCCGATCGCCAGTGGGCGATATTGCTGATCAACCGCGATCCATCGCATCCTCATGCCGTAGACCTGCAAGTCAAGCTCCGCGCGGGCGAAGCGCCGGCCATGCTGCAGGGTCCTTATCAAATTTTCCAATATGGCGCTGCGCAATACCATTGGCAGCCGGCCGGCCCCGCCGGCCATCCCACGCGCAATGAACCGCCCCGCCAGTTCACCGCCGATGGCCCGATCACCTTACCTGCCTTCTCCATGACCATCGTGCGAACCCGCAAACCTGGCTGACGCGATCCCGGTCGAGCGCAGGCGTTTCACAACATCTGGCCTACGGCACGACCGATCACGCTGACCACCAGCGCGACATTGACCGGTTTTTCGCAGCGAACGATCTGCGCCAGGCGCGAGGGGAGCGCAGAGGCGTCGTAGCCTGTGGCGAAAACGAAGGGCACGGCCCGGCTCAGGAGCAGATCGGCAGCGGGCTAGACACGCTCACCGCGCAGGTTGACGTCGAGGATGGCGCCGTCGATGTCACGTGCTTCGCCGATTGCCGCCAGTGCCTGGTCAAGCGTCCCGACCGGGCCCAGCACCAGCGCGCCGCGGGTTTCCAGCTCGGTGCGCAATTCGTCAGCGAGGTAATATTCGTCCTCCACCACGAGTATGCGGCAATTGCGCAAGGTTCGTTCAGCCATGCGGATCTCCCGAGGTCAGGCCGGATACGGGAATGCTGATCGTGCAATGCACCCCATCCTCGCTCAAAATATAACTGGTCTTTGCCGATAGCTGGTAAGGCAAGGCGCGCTCGATCAACTCGCGTCCCTGGCCGCTGCCCTTGGCGGCGGCCGCGGGTGTCGGCATCGTGACGCCACTTTCGCGCCAGTCGATATGGAGCCACGGCCGATCGTCCTCACCCCCGGCGCCGAGGTGCCAGCGAATGGCGAGCTGTGCTTGCGGTTGCGCCAGCGCACCGTATTTTGCAGCGTTCGTCGCCAGCTCGTGGAGCGCCAGGGCCAGCGTCTGGACAGTGCTGGAGCGAAGCCGGATGCCGGATGGGCCCGCAACGACAACCCGTTCCGCACTGCCCATCACACCGCCAAGCGTGCCCCCGAGTGCGCCCATGGCACTCAGCTCGATCCGAACCAGTTCGTCGAAGCTGACGCGATCGTTTTCGTCGAGGCGCGACAGCAAGCCCTGCACCCGCGCCAGCGCATCGAGCCGATCGCGGAAATTTTCTCGGAAGTCCGGCAGGTCTTTTGCCCGCCGCATCGTCTTGCCGGCCATCGACTGGATCACAGCGATCAAATTGCGGGTGCGGTGCTGCAGTTCACCGACCAGGATTTTCTGCCGCTCTTCCGACTGCCGGCGTTTGGTGACGTCCTGGCCGACGATCAGGAAGCCGTCTGTCGTGATATGTCCGTTGCTCAACGGGCGGGCCGAGCCTTCGATGAACACGCGGCGCTCGTCCTTGCGAATATGCCAGCGCACGTTCGGCGCGAAGCCATGCTCACGCGCTGTGGCCAGTTCGTGTTGTGGTCCACCATCGGCGCGCTCTTCAGGCACGAAGGTTATGGCTACATTCCTGCCGATGGCCTCCGCTGCCGTCCAGCCGAACACGGCTTCCGCGCCGGGCGGCCAGGTCTCGATCACGCCTTCGCCGTCAGTGGTGAAGATTGCGTAATCGAGCACGCTTTCCAGAATGGCGCGATAGCGATCCTCGCTCTCGCGCAGCGCCAGTTCGGCCACGCGCCGGCTGGTCAGATCGGCCGTAACCGCAAGAAAGCTGTACGGTGAACCGTTATGGTGGCGCAGCAGCGAAATGCAGCTGTTCGCCCATACCGTACTGCCGTCGGGGCGCAGGTAACGTTTGTCGATCGAGCACGGATGGCCGGTAGCGGCCACCTGCGCCTGCGCCGCGATGCTTGCGCCAAGGTCGGCGGGCAGAACTACGTCGGAAATGCCAAGTCTCAACAGTTCCTCCCGCGACCGCCCGGTGAGCCGGCATTTTTCATCATTGACCCGTAGAAATTGGCCGGTGAGGCTGTATTCCGACAAGCCGACCGAGGCTTGTTCGAAAATTGCGGCGAGCTGATTTTCGCTCTCGCGCCGCCGTTCTTCGGCGCGCGCGCGTTCGATCGCCGAGCGCACCCGTTCCCCTACCTCCTGGATCAGGCTCTCTTCGGCACCGTTCCAGTCGCGCGGCGATGCGTTCTGCACCCCGATCACCCCGACCTTGCGGCCGGCGTCAAACAGCACCAGATCGACAAAGGCGGCAATCTGCCTGCTGTGCAGGCCTGACCGCGCCGCGTCGCCGAACCTGGGGTCGGTCGCCACGTCGCTGACGGTCACGATCACGCCCGGCCGGTAGTTTGCCAGGAAATCCGCATCGAATGCAGCCAGCGAATGGCCGCCGATGATCGACGGTACCTGGCAGGTGTAATCCTCCTCGACGGTCAATTTGTCGCCGTCGATTTCGCCATAGAATACCCGGTTGACGCCCAATTGCTCCCCCAAACGGAAAACGGCCAGCTTCACGATTTCACCGACCGTAGTCAGCGAGCGCAACGCATCGGACAGGCTGAGCAGAAAGCCCTGCTGTTCCTCGTTGCGCTTGCGTTCGGTGAAATCCTGGCCGATCTTGAAATAGCCGCGCAGCTTTCCGCGCTGATCCTTCAGCGCGATGGGCTGCCCGTCGATGAACACGCGGCTGCCGTCACGCCGCTGGTGCCAGCGCAGATCTGCTGCCGCGCCGTGATTGCGCGCGTCGCGCAGCTCGCGCTGCGGCACCCCGGCTTTGCGGTCCTCCCCGGTAAAGATGACATCGGCCGACTGGCCGATCGCGTCGGACGCAGACCAGCCCAGGATTTCCTCCGAACCGCCCAGCCAATCCGTGATCCGGTCATCGGCATCGCTTACGACCATTACATAAGCGCGGGTGTTCTCGACAATGAGCCGCAGGCGTTCGTAGGTGTGCCTGAGTTCGGCCGCGGTCTGCAGCCGGTCGATGACCGGGCCCAGCACCATCGCGTAAATCTTGAGGAATTCGATGTCGTCCTGCGCGAAGTCCCGGCGCTCGCGCGCATCGACCTGCAGCACGCCGTAAGGCCGCCGTCCGGGTAGCAAAATCGGCACATTCGCCACCGCGATCACGCCATGATCGAGCAGGAAGGCGGGAAACACGAAGCGTTCCTCATGCGCGATGTCGTTGGTGATGACGGGCACACCCTGCGCGATGGCGAAAGCTTCGGATGAGCGTTCGTTCAGGCTGACGCGTTCCTGGCCGACGATACCGGGGTTCCATCCGACCCCGGCGCGGATCAAACCGGTCCGCGTGGATAGATCGGTCTCGATGACCTTGGCCAGATCGGTCTCGAGCGCTTCGGCAATCAGGCGACAGGCTTCGTTGAGGATATCATCGAGATCGTCATGATCGAGCACGAAATCGCCGAATGTGGCCAGGATGTGCTGGCGCCGTTCTAATTTACTGCTCTGCGTCATGCCGGCAGAACGCATCAATCAAGATATCGACGCAATTTACTGCGCGATTACCGGCAAGTATCATCATTCAAAAGATTATTATTATTTTGATCGAGACGGCCGACTTGAGATCGAGGGGTTCTTTTGCTCATCACTTGCTCCAGCATTGCCAACGCGATGTGCGGCCCGGCTACGAGTCGAGCAAAGGGCGGTAATCGGCAATCCGGGCAAGCTGATCGGGATCCCGCAGCCGAACCACGCCGTTGTGCAGATCGATATGGCGTTGCTGGCGCAGCTGCTGCAGTGTGCGATTGATGTGTACGCTGGTCAGCCCCAGCACATCGGCGAGCAGTTCCTGAGTCAGCGGCAAGGCAAAACGGTCATTCGTGGCATCGCTGGTGATGCCGAGCCGGTCGCGGATTTCCAGGAGCAGATGCACGACCCGCTCATATGCGGTTCGCCGCCCGATCCGCGCGATCTGGTTGGTCATGCAGCGGTGGTCCAGGGCATCGCTGGCGCCAAGTGCCGCGCGTTGCGCAGCCGCCAGGAGTTGATCATCGGCAATCCGCCAGATGCAAAGCTGCACCGCAGTCAAGGCAATGACGGTAGTGGACGACAGCGGCCGCCCCAATCGGGGGTAAATGATGATCTCGCCGGGCAGCACCAGGTGGACGATCTGGCGCCGCCCGTTGGCCAGTTGTTCGACATGACCCGCCCAACCCGACTGCAGCGCCCAGACGCTCGCAATCCCCTGCCGTTGCGACAGGAACTCGGAGCCCGCCGCAAAGGCTCGCGGGTAAACCAGCGGGGCCAGATCCTCTTCGGCATATGGCCCGGCGTCGGCCAGCCTATGCAGGCGATGGCCCACGGCGCTGCGGCTGGTGACTTGCGGCTCACGCTGTCGCACCCGAAGCAAACTCACGTCCATCTCCTTGCCGCGCATCGGCGATGGCCGCGACATTTATCAGGATATCGGTGTCCTGATCATGGCCGGTAACGTGAAATACTTGAGTAAGTTCCCAAAGATAAATATAAACGCCACAGCGCCTAACATATGTTATAATTCAAAGTCTACAGCACGTCTTTTGATTATTTACTTGAGATGCGTAACGGTTGCATCGGCAACCCGGGCAAGGGCGGGTTCAGTGGCCACGCTCGCGTTCGCGTTCGCACTCCCGGGGCCGGGATCGAGCTGCAACCGGCTCATCGCTTCGGTCAGATGATGTTCAAGTTCCCCGGCGCGGTGGGCCGCTGTATGTTCGGCCAGCACGCGCCGGCGCGTCGCCCGGCCAACTGCCGCAGCTTCGCACGACAATGCGGCAATGGCCTCAGCCGTCGTTGCCGCCAGCAAGATTTCCTCGCCCGCAGTGAACAGCTGGTCGATGCCGTCCCAGCAATCCGAGAGGATCGGCGTCGCGCAGGCGCCGGCTTCGAACAGCCGCACCGACGGCGACCAGCCCGCCGCGATCATGTCGGCGCGGGTCACGTTCAGCGTCATCCGCGATGCGCTGTAAAAGCCGGCATGTTCGGCCGGCGGCAGATGCTCGATCCGCTCGACGTTGGCCGGCCATGCGATATCGGCGGGATATTGCGGCCCGGCGACGGCAAAGCGGCGCTCCGGACATTGGCGGGCCGGCTCCAGCAGCAGCGCCTCCAGCGTCGGCTGGCGGTCCGGGCTGTAGGTGCCCAGGTAAGTCAGGTCCCAGCGCTTGGCGACATCGAGCGGGCGATAGGCCGCAGGATCGACCGAGCAGTACAGCGCGCGGGCAGCCGGCGCACCATAGCGCTGCTCGATCCGCTGCAGCGTCGGTCCGCCGGTAAACGAGAGATACACATCATATCCGGGGATGATCTCGGAAGACAGATAAGCGCAGTCGCCGCGCTCGATCGCCGCCAGCGTCACCGGGGTATCGATGTCGTAGAACGCCTTTACCCCGCGCGCAGTCGCCTGCACGAAACGCCCCACGGCGATGCCATCGGGCACATAGGAGCCCACGATAACTGCATCGGCATCGGCTATTTCGCGGCGCCACTTATCGAGGTCGGCCAGGCTGCAATGATATTCGAGCCGGCAATAATCGGGATCGGTCAGGTCGCGGTGTTCGCCCGCGTACCACGGCACCGCGCGTTCGAGGAACAGCACTTCGTGCCCGCGCGCGGCAAAGGCGGCGAGCAGCGCGCGATATGTGGTGGCATGGCCATTGCCCCAGGATGAGCCGAGGCTGAGCCCCAGGACGACGAGCCTCATGCCGCGCGCTTCGCTCCGCTTCGGTGCTCGCGCAAGATCCGGTCGACCTGCTCGCCCCGCAAGGCGTAGGTATGCTCGTTCCGCACCCGGCGCAGCGCGGCCGCGCCGATCGTCCGCGCGCGGTCCTCGGTCAGCCCGCCGAGCAGATCGGCCACATCGCGCCCGTCGCGTGCGACCAGCACTTCTTCATCAGGCTTGAGAAACAGTTCGATGCCTTCCCAGGCGTCGGTGATCAGGCAGGCGCCGGCGCCGGCGGCTTCGAACACGCGCGTGGCCGGCGAAAACCCGATCGCGGCCATCGAATCGCGCGCCACGTTGAGCACGGCGCGCGGGCTGCAATTGAACGCATTGTGATCGCCGGTGCCGACATGCCCGATCGCCCGCACATTGGCGGGCATCGCCTTGTCGCCCCAGCCATTGCCGCCGAGCAGGAAGCGCCGCTCGGCGCAGGCCACAGCCGGCATCAGAAAGAATTCCTCGATCCGCGCCTCGCGATCGGGCAGGCGGTTGGCGAGCAGGCCGAGATCGGCACTGAACCGGGAATCGAACGGCACCGGATGATGCGTGTCGAGATCGAGCGCATTGTAGATCGGCTCGCATAGCGCAGCGCCGAAGCCGGCATAGGCATCCACCACCGGGCTGCCGCCGCCATAGGTCAGCACCATGTCCAGCGCGGGTAGCGCCTGCAGCACCGGATGGGTGGCATCGCCCCGCATTTCGTCGAGCGTGGCGGCGGCATCGACATCCCAGAAGATGCGCAAGGCGTCCGGCCGGCTGTGAGTGATCACGCCTTCGAGCAACTCGCGATCGAACACGCCGACGCCGCTGGCCTTGATCACGATCTCGGCATGTCCCGCCTCCGCCAGCACCGTCCGCAGGCCATTCTCCGTCGCCGGGTAGACGACCGAGCGTGCCCAGGCCGGCGGCTCGATATCGCGATGTTGCTGGCGATCGAATGCGTCAGGCTCGTAGAAAGTGATGTCGTAGCCGTGGCTCGCCAGCGCTTTCAAGATGCCGCGATAATAGGTCGCCGCGCCGTTCCAATACGACGACAGCAGGCTCGATCCGTAGAATGCGATCTTCATGCGAAGTCCTCGATAGGCACCGGCGGCGCGATGCCGGCGGCGATGGCGAGCAGTTCATCGACCCGGTGCGCGCAGGTGTGACGGGCGCGGATCGTCTCCAGCCCGTTGCGCACGAGTTCGGCGCGAAGCGCGGGGTCGTCGCGCAGCGCGTTCAGATGGCGCGTCATCTCGTCGCCGCTGCCGGCAACCAGATAGTCGTGCCCAGTACGGAACAAACCTTCGGCATCCTGCCACGGTGCCGAGACCAGCGGGATGCCGCAAGCCAGCGCCTCGAACACGCGGATGGTCGGAATGCCAGGCAGGATCGTCGCGTAATAACGTCGCGGCACATGCACCGTGGCCAGATGGCGGGCGAAGATAGCGGGCGCGGCGGCATTCGGCGCCCAGCCATGATAGCGCGCCGCATGGCGTGCCAGCATGGCCCGCGCCTCGTCAGGATAACGCACGCCATAGATATCGAGGCCAAGCCGCGCGGCCCGCGCCGGTTGCAGCAGATAGCGCTCCAGTTCCTCGCTGCGCTCGCCATCGCCCCAATTGCCGATCCAGACGAGACCCCCGCGCTCGCCCTCCTGCTCGGGCGGATGAAACCGGCGCACATCGGCGGCCTCATGCCAGGTCCACACCCGCTCGCCCCAGCCCCAGCCGCGATAGACTTGCGCCAAGGTCTCGCCGAACGCCAGCACGCCATCGTAACACGACAGATCATAGGCCTGCATCGCGGCCGGCTCGCTGACCGCGCGGTGATGGGTATCGTGGAACAGCAGCGTGAAGCTCGGATCGCCGGCGCGCAGCACGCCGAGCCGGGCGACCAGCGCCGGGTCGTTCCACTCATGCACGATCACCAGATCGGCATCACCGACCATCCGCTCCACGCGTTGCATCGGCGTGTAGCGCGCCGATTGCAGCTCGGGGTAAGCAGCGTGATAGCTATCGAGCCCGGCGACCCCATGGTCGGCCAGCAGATTGGCCAGGCTCCACGCGCCTTCAGGCTCCCACACCTGGACATCGTGGCCGCGCGCGAGCAGCTCACTCAGCACCCCACGCAGGAAATGGGCGTTGCCGTGGTTCCAGCACGAGGCGAGCGAATGGGTGAAATAGACGATCTTCATGCCGCCACGCTTTTTGCCGCCATGCGCCGGCGCTTGCGCCAAAGCACATCGGCGTAGATCGCCAGCATGCCGTCGGCCATGGCCGCAGTCGTATAGCGCGCCGCGCGCCGGCGGGCCGCTTCGCCGCAGCGTTGCCGCCGCTCCGGATCATCGATCAGCGTTTCGATAGCCTTCGCGTAAGCGGCCGGATCATCCCCGGCAACGAACGACGCAGCGTCTCCCCAAAGCTCGCGGAAGCTGTCGATGTCGGAGAGGACCAGCGCGCACCCCGCGTTGGCGGCTTCGAGCACGGACAGTCCGAACGGTTCGAATGCGGCGGCCGAGACAAACACCGGCCGCTGCGCCAGCCGCCCCCCCAATGCCGATGCGTCAAGCTGGCCGAGCAGATTGAGATGCGCCAGCGAGGCATGTTCGCCCTGCGGCCCGGTCGGCTGACCGGCGGCGTCGAATGGCACCTTGAGC
>CAXTOI010000067.1:0-11548 GCA_964245645.1 uncultured Novosphingobium sp.
GAACAATACCGCACCGGCGGCAAGCCAACCCGCGCCGCCGGCTGCGGCGACAGGAGTAGATCAATCCGCACCGGCCAGCCGCGCGGCCTCCGACGTGCAGCCCGGCGACATCGTCGTTACCGGATCGCGCATTGCCCGCACCCAGTTCGCCGCGCCTAACCCGATCACCTCGTTCACCGCCGAAGCGATTCAGCAATCCGGCAATACCAACATCACCGATTTCCTGGAACGCGTGCCGGCGCTCACTGGGTCATTGGATTCGACCCAGACTTCGGGCGGCAATGCACTGTCGCACAATGCGTTCGGCGCCGCCGGGCTCAACGAGCTCAATCTGCGCAATCTCGGTACCGCCCGGACGCTGGTCCTCGTCGACGGTCGCCGCCATGTGGCGGGCGAGGCCAGCACCGCCGCAGTCGATATCAACAGCATCCCGACCGACCTGATCGAGCGCGTCGATGTGCTGACCGGCGGCGCATCCGCGGTCTATGGCGCGGATGGCGTGTCGGGCGTGGTCAACTTCATCCTCAAGCGCGACTTCGACGGCATCTCGGCGCGCAGCCAGTTCGGCATCTCGTCGCGCGGGGACGCGGCAAACAAGTTCGTGTCCTTCGCTGCGGGCAAGAATTTTGCCGATGGTCGCGCCAACATCACGCTGGCTTACGAGTACAATGCCGACGAGCCGCTCGAGAACAACGACCGCGACTATCTGACCGAGAGCCGCCGGCAATATCTCATCCCCAATGACGCGGCGGCGACCAATCCTGCCTTGCCGCACAATATCCTGGTCGGCAACCTGCGCTATGGCAATGAATCGCCGATCGGCGCGGTGTCGGTCGATGGCGGCAACAGCTTCACCTTCAACGGGCTGGGCCTGCCGTATCAACATGGTGCGCCGGCCGCCTATTATACGACCGGCGGCGACGATACGCCGGTGGCCGGCTTCTACTCCGGCGACCTGGCCCCGCGCATCCGCCGCAACGACGTGAACCTGCTGGGACATTACGACGTATCGGACGCGCTGAAGCTGTCGGTCGAAGCCAAATACGCGCGCACTCAGGCGACCACTTACGACTATTATATCGGCACCTATGGCCAGGCGATCACGCTGGACAATCCGTTCATTCCGGCCCCGATCCTGGCTGCCGCGCTGGCTAACGGGCAGACATCGGTGTTGGTCAACCGCGACAACATCGATTATGGGCGTCACGGCGAAAACGATCTGCGCCAGACCTATCGCGGCGTGCTCGATGCCGCCGGCCGGATCAGCTCGCACGCCAAATATGACGTCTATTATGAATATGGCCGCACCGATGTGGCAATAGCCAAGCTGAACGAATTGCTGGCCGCGCAATATAGCGAGGCTTTGGATGTCGTCACCAATCCGGCCAACGGCCAGCCGGTGTGCCGCTCCAATCTGGCGGGCGGCAACAGCGGTTGCGTCCCGGTCAGCCTGTTCGGTCCCGGCCCGATCAGCCGCCAGGCGCTGGCATTCTTCCAGACCAACGATACCAGCCAGGTGCGGATCACGCAGAGCGTGGCGGATGCCTCGATCAGCGGCGATTTCGGCGCCTTCTTCCAGCTGCCCGGCGGCCCGGTGCAGTTCTCCTTTGGCGGCGAATACCGGCGCGAGACCAGCGCCTTCGATCCCAGCGAGGACCTGATCGAGGATCGCTTCGTCGCCTATACCGAACCGACGGTGGTTGCCCCAACGCGCGGATCGTTCGACGTAAAAGAGGCATTTGGCGAGTTGAACGCGCCAATCTTCTCGGGAAAACCGGGCGCGGAAACGCTGGCCGTGGGCGCGGCTTACCGCTTTTCCCATTATTCGACCATCGGCAATGCCACGACCTGGCAGTTCAACGGCGTCTACGCGCCGATCCACGACATCAGCTTTCGGGGTTCATATGGCATAGCGGTTCGCGCTCCCAATATTGGCGAACTGTTCCAGCCGGTCAGCGGCGATTCCAACTTCTTCATCGATCCTTGCACGCCGCAGGAGATCAACAATGGCACGAAATACCGCGTCGCCAACTGTACCGCGGTGCTCGCAGCGGTGGGCGCAACGAGCACCAACGCGCTGCAAACCGACAGTTTCGTCAACGGCGTCCGCTCGGGCAATCCCAACCTGCGCGCGGAACAGGCCCGGACCTGGACCGCAGGCGTGGTGTTCCGGCCGCGCTTTCTCAGAGGGCTGACCGCCTCGTTCGACTGGTATGACATCAATTTGAAGGACGCCATCAACACCGCGACCCCTTCGGATCTGGCCACGCTATGCGTCGATCAGCAGACGATCGACAACCAGTTCTGCCGCTCGATCTCGCGGGCGCAAGGCACCGGGATCATCGACAACTACACGGTGGAGCCTCAGAATGTCGCCAACTTCCGCACGGCGGGTGCCGACGTCAACATCGATTACGTGCTTAAAACCGCGCAGGCGGGCATCTTCAACCTGCGTTTTGTTGGCGGCTATCTGAACCGTCTGGACTTTATCGGTTTGGCCGGAGCGCCGGTGACGGACAATGTCGATCAGCCCGGGCAACCCAAATTTGATTTCAATTTTTCACCAACCTGGTCGCTGGGCAAAGTGACCGCCAATTACAATCTGCGCTGGGCGGACGGCACCCGCACGCAGCCCAAGCTGACGACCGATAACGACCCGCTCTACGCGCCCGCAGCCCAGCTGCGCTACAGCGAGCTATGGCAGCACGATCTCCAGGTCGGGGTGGACGTCACCCGCGATGCTAGCTTCTACCTTGGTGTCCTGAACCTGACCGATCAGAAGCCCGATCAAGGCAACGCGATCAATGAGCCGATTTCGGCGGTGGGCAGGTATTTTTACGCCGGCATCAAACTGCGCACCGGTGGCAGATGACTGCGAACCTGCGATGAAAACCAACCCGTCGTCCGGCCCCGCCGATTGACGGCTGGAGCCATGTGCGTAAAAATGTTGGTCAACAAAAGAAAGATGCTGTGCGCAGTCATATATTCGTTGGCACCAACGACCTCGCCAAATCGCAGCAGTTCTATGATGCGCTGTTAGTGGCGCCGGGCGGCAAGCCGGGGTTTTCGATAGCAGGGCCGCATAGCAGGGCCGGCTGGTCTACAGGCACAACGGCGGCATGTTCATAATCACCGGCGACTCGGTACTCCAGCCAATGGCGGCACGATCGGCTTTGCCATGTCCGGACCCTAACAGACCGATGCCTGGGATGCCGCCGGCGTGGCCGCGGGTGGCACCACCTGCGGAGACCCGCCGGGCGTGCGCGTTGTCGATTTTAGTGAGCTCTACCTGGCGTATCTGCGCGACCCTGCTGGCAACAAGCTTTGCGGACTTTATGCAAATCCCCAAAAATCTTGTAGCGAGGCTTTTCCACCTGATTGCTCTCGCGACAGGCGCGGCGTGGGTGGACGCCGCACCCCGCCGTGAGGCATGGGACCGATATGTGGCAACTCCATCAATTTCCGCTGTGCCCGTTCAGCCGCAAGCTGCGCCTGCTGATGAGCGAAAAAGGTATCGCTTACGAGCTATGGCGTGAAAATCCCTGGGAAAAACGTGACGACTTCCTGGCGCTGAATGCCGCGGGCTGTACCCCGGTCCTGCAAAATCCGGAGCGGGGGATTGCGCTGTGCGACAGCCGGGCGATCTGCGAATATCTGGAGGAAACTTCCGACAAAAACCCGATGATTAATGGGACAGCCACTAACCGCGCGGAAATCCGGCGATTGGTGGCGTTGTTCGACGAGAACTTCTTCGATGACGTGACCCTGCCACTGCTTAACGAGCGGATGAAGAAACGGCTGTTTCTGCGGCAGTCGCCCGATTCAACCGCGCTTCGCAATGCCTTGCGGCTGGCGCATGACCATTTGTATTATATCGATTACCTGATCGATCACCGGCCCTGGCTGGGGGGGGCGACGATGAGCCTGGCCGATCTGGCAGCGGCTGCGCAGATTTCGGTGGCGGACTATCTGGGGGGGCTGGACTGGAGCGGGCATGAGCAGGCGCGCAGCTGGTATTCAGTGTTCAAGAGCCGTCCCAGCTTTCGTCCGCTGCTGGCTGAACGGATGGAAGTGATCCAGCCGCCGAGCCATTATGCCGATGTGAATGCCTGAATTTATAGCGGACTGCTGAGGCCTGCGCCGAAGCGGCCATGTTCGCGGTAGCGGAGCATCCAGCGGTCGAGGAACAGGCTGAGGGGGCGCGGGGTCAGGCCCAGGTCCTTGACGCCGGGGAACTGGCCCGAGGCAAAATTGCCGGGTTGCAGTAGCTTCCACTGCGAGGTGGTGAGCGGCGCACCGGGGGCCCAGCCGGTCAGGCTGGCGATGCCGCCGGACACGACATCGGGCAGCGGCACGAACAGCCGCCGGCGTGCTTGCGCTGCGGCAATGCGCTGGTTCAGTTCCAGCATCGTGAGCAGTTCGGGGCCGGCGATTTCGTAGATCCTGCCGCCGTAGGCCGCGGGGTTGGTCAGTGCATGGACGGCGGCCAGCGCTGCATCGTCGACGAACAGCGGTTGCAGTTTGGCCGTCGGCGCGAAAACGGGGAGCGCGGGCAGGCGCGAGATCAGGCTGGCGAACATGTTGAGGAAGGTGTCGTCGGGGCCGAACAGGATCGACGGGCGCAGGATCGTGGCAGCAGGAAAGGCGGCCAGGACTGCAGCTTCGCCATCGGCCTTGCTGCGGGCGTAAGGCACGGTCGATTCAAGGTTGGCGCCGATCGCCGAGATATGGACGAAGGCGCTGGCCCCGGCGGCGCTCGCGGCAGCAGCGATCCTGCCCGCCCCGGCACCCTGGATTGCATCGAGATCGCCGGCAAAGGCGCCGACCAGATTGATCGCCAGATCGGCGCCGACCATCGCGCCGGCAAGATCGGCGGCGCGGGTGGTATTGCAGCGGACGAACTGGACCTGGCCCAGGCTGCCCTGCGGTTTCAGGTAATAGGCCTTTTCCGGATGGCGGCTGGCCAAGCGCAACCTGGCGCCGCGGGCGAGCAATTCCTGCGCCAGATGGCCGCCGAGAAAGCCGCTGCCGCCGGTCAATACCACCAGCCTGTCGCGCAACCTGTCGTCGATCCTGGCGCCTGCCATATATGCAATCCTTCGCTAAGCCTGACCCGTGCTGAAATCCCATTGCACTGCCCTGTGCGTGCGCGCAATGCCGGAACCAGATGCGGCCCGAGAAGCGTTGACAAGGCGCCGGCACCTGCCTAGTGGCGCCTTCCTACCCGATGCGTTGCGCTTTGCAGAGTATCCCGTGCCCAGATGGCGGAATTGGTAGACGCACCAGCTTCAGGTGCTGGCGCTCGCAAGGGCGTGGAGGTTCGAGTCCTCTTCTGGGCACCATTTGTTCTCCGCGGATGACCGCGGTAGGTTGCAAAAGTAAACAAAATCAGCTAAAAGCGAGTTGCGGTCATCGTTGTGGTTCGCCATCGATCGTCCCCAACCGGGGGCCATTGGGGGCCAAAGTGGTGGCCACGCGCTGCAACCTCAAATTCGTGGCCCCCGAGAGCATGGCTTTAATTGACACCGTGATTCGCACTTTGAAGGGTGCTGATAAGCCCTACAAAAAGGCAGACGAGGGTGGCTTGTTCCTGCTGGTGCAGCCATCAGGCGGAAGGCTCTGGCGGTTGAAGTACCGGTTCGGCGGCAAGGAGAAGAAGCTCGCGCTTGGTCGCTACCCAGAAGTGTCGCTCAAGGAGGCCCGCCGGCGGCGCGATGAAGCTAAGCTAAAAGTGGCCAGGGGCGTGGATCCAGGCGAGGAGAAGAAGGTCGCCCTCGCCGATGCGGTGACGGCGGCGTCCAGCGGCTTCGGCGTTGTAGCAAACGAATACCTTGAGAAGGCGGCTAAAGAAGGCCGAGAGGCTGTAACGATCAAGAAATCGCGTTGGTTGTTGTCTCTGTTCGATGAGGCCTTTCAGGCGCGTTCGCTGAACGAAATATCAGCTGCCGATCTGTTTGCAGCGTTGAAGATTATCGAGAGCAAAGGGCATCATGAAACGGCGAGACGGATGCGATCCTTGGCCGGCCGGATATTCCGCTTTGGCGTTGCGACGGGTCGAGCAACATCCGATCCATCCAGCCTACTGAGGGGGGCGCTCGTTGCCCCCGCCGTCAAACATCACAGCGCCATCGTCGACCCCATGGCCGTAGGACGGCTGCTACGGGCTATTGAGCAGTACGATGGGCAACCTTTGACTAAGCTGGCCCTTCAGCTCACGCCTCATGTGTTTGTACGGCCAGGCGAACTGCGCAAGGCAGAATGGTCTGAGTTTGACCTGGATGCAGCTAAATGGACCATCTCGGCCGAAAAAATGAAAATGCGGCGCGCCCACGTCGTCCCGCTTTCTTGCCAAGCAATAGCCATACTGCAATCGGTTCAGGCACTCAGCCACGCCCAGCGGTATGTGTTTTCGTCCCTGTATCCAAACACCCGCCCAATGTCCGAAAACACCATCAACGCAGCGCTACGCCGGATGGGTTACGGCGGGAAGGAAATGACCGCGCATGGATTCCGAGCCATGGCTAGCACGCTTTTGAACGAGTCGGGCAAATGGAACCCGGACGCGATCGAAAAGGCGCTGGCCCATGACAACAGCAGCACGGTTCGCGGTACCTACCATCGCGGCGAGCATTGGGCTGAGCGAGTCCAGATGGCGCAATGGTGGTCAGATTACCTGGATCAGCTGCGCGGCGGGGCTTCGTGACATTATTGCATTTTTGTCACGAGTGCGGCGCACGGCAGATGCTGAAAAACCCGTTGCTCTCGGGACAACCCAGATGGGGTGACGGCCGCAAAAGGCCAGGTGATTTTCGCCCCCGGTTGTTGCTTCCGCGATCAACGAGTCCACGGCGCAAGAGACGGCAGCATCGACAATTCGAGCCGTTCCATGCCCCACGCCAGAGCGGCTGCTCTCGCCGAAAACACCCATTCGCGCTTGCTCTAGCGGTCTGATAGCAGTGCGCCCGGTGTGAGGCGTTCAGCAATGGTTGGACCGGTCCCACTAGCCCCATTTCTGGCGCTTCCCGAGCTCCGATAGGACAAGGCTCGATCACAGTCGAAGCAAGCAGAGGTGTTATAGCTGTCGTCGGAAAGGCGTACACAGAGATCACCTATGACCTCTTGACCTTGCACTGAGACTTCAACAGCATGGCGGACAAAGGGGCCTAACGGATGAACGCGGAGACGAAACCTGCCAGGCACAGCGCCCCTGGGCAATATCTCGGTTTCGCCTTGCAGCCGGTGCGGGTCTTTTATCATCTGCTGACCAGCCCAAAAGGCGCTAAGGTATCGCTGGAGTTCAAGGACGACGTTGCGGTCCATCATGCGGACGGCAAGCTGTTGCTCGAGCAGACCAAGAGCGCGCTCCGGCAAAACCCGGTGTCCGACTGGGCCGGCGATCTCTGGAAAGCGTTCGAGAACTGGCGAGCCATGATCGTCGGCAAAGAAGTCAACGCGGGCTTGACCGATTACCGCCTGTACGTGACGCCACAGAAAAAAGGTGATTTCGTGCATGCGCTGTCCGCGGCTGACGATGTCGCTACCGCCGCATCTGCGTTGAATTTTATTCGGATCGAGCTGGCAAAGCTGAAGACGGTCCCTGGTTGCGCCGAGCATCTCCAGCCGTTCCTCGATGCGCCTGCTGAACAGCAGACGGCGATCGTGACGCGGTTCGAACTGGATTCGGAAGGGGGAGATCCCCTCGACGCCATCCGGGCCGTTCTCTTACCGGTAATCAGCGAGAACGAAATCGACGTCCTCATTAAATCCGGTATTGGGCAGGCCAAGCAGGCGCTCGACCGTCTCATTCAGCGAGGCGAGCGTCCGATCCTGGATGCCGACGCCTTCCGACGCGATTTCCATGCGTTTGTCCGGCAGAACAATATGCCTGGCCTGCTCACCTCGTTCGGCGGTGCGCCAAGCGAAGATCTGGTGGCCAGCATTGCCTTGACCAAGCCGACGTTCATCCGGCAGCTCGAGCTCGTCGAAGCCACTGACGAAGACCGCCTGCGTGCCGTCAGCGACTATCTGCGGGCTTCGGCTGACAAGGCCGACTGGGCAGATCGCGGCGTGATCTTTGCCGGCAGCCTCGATACCTGGGACGACGACCTTGTTAGGCGTCATGGCATGATCAGGGGCGATGTCTCAGATCTTCATTCCGACCGGTCGGCACCGGTTCAGGGGCGCCTAGTATACCGTCAGTGCGCGCAGCAGCAGGCTCCCCTCGAAGGGCGGGTAGTACCCGGCCATTTCGTGCATGGGAGTTTCAATGATCTGGCCGATCGCCGTCGACTCGGCTGGCACGCGGAGTATGATTCGCTTTTGGGAGAAGCCCCTGAATGACGAGCCTGGCAAACGCAGACCTCACCGAACTCGACCTTGTTCAGAACCCTGCCATCGGCGCGTATCTCATCTGGAATTTCACGCTGGGGTATCAGAAGGATGGTGCCGCCGAGGCTGCGCCATTCCTGCTTGCTTTCCTCGTCTTGCCGATTCTGCTCCACCGGCAGACGTTCGACGCCGTCGCCTCGACCAGAAAGGCATCTGGCCTCACCTTGTTCGCCGCCAAATTCGATCGCGAACGGGAGGCTCTTGTCGAACTTCACTCGCGCGCGCGCGTGCTCAGGCCGCTCAGCCTCCAGTCGATTGGCGTCGCATCGACATCTCGGCTCATTCGCATCGATCATGGCTCCGCGCTGCTGCACGGATATCCAATCAATCTTCTTGATGTGAAGAAGCCCTCCATCCCTGAACGGCTGAACGGATTTTCGAGCGCTGCCGACAAGATCGGCTACTGGTTTTCCAAGCTCGGCCTTCCACAGATCGCCTCAACCTTGAGGATCGATTTCTAATGTATTTCCAGCTTCGCAAATTGATCCTCTGGCCACGTACCGATGAAAAACCCCGCGAGCTGGATTTCCACCCGGGCGTCGTGAACGTCATCAGCGGCGCGTCGAAGACTGGCAAATCCGCAGTAATTCCGATCATCGATTATTGCCTCGCTTCCGACAAATGCGCGATCCCAGTCGGCGTCATTCGCGAGAATTGCAGCTGGTTCGGCATCGTGATCGACACGATCGAAGGGCAGAAGCTGCTCGCGCGCAGGGAACCGGGGGATCAGCAGAGCACCGGCGACATGGTCTTGATCGAGGCTGACACGGTCGAGGTCCCGCACCGGATCGAGGGCAAGGATACTACGCAAGGCAACGTCAAGAAGGTGCTCGACCGACTGGCCGGCCTCACCAATCTCGGTTTCGATCCTGATTCCGAAGCCGCCTCGCAGTCGCGTCCGAGTTTTCGCGATCTCATGGCGTTCACGTTCCAGCCGCAGAATATCGTCGCCAATACGGACGTGATGTTTTTCAAAGCGGATACCAGCGAGCAACCCGACAAGCTGAAGACGATTTTCCCTTACATCCTGCAGGCCGTGACCGCCGAGGTTCTTCAGGCACGACATGAGCTTGACCGGTTGAACCGAATTCTGCGGCGCCGTGAAATAGACCTGCGCGCTCTCGTGACCGTCGGTAATGCATGGCGGCTGGAGGCTACGTCGTGGCTCCGCCAAGCGATCGAATTCGGGCTGCTGCCGTCAGACCAGTTAATCCCTACCCAATGGCTTGACATCGTCGATCTGCTGCGCGGGATTGTCGCGGCCAGCAGCGAGGCGGCGCATCCAACCATTGCAGGCATCGACGCTGCCCTGGTGCGGCTGCGCGAACTGCGCGATGAAGAGAGCAAGGTCGCCGCTGAACTGACGCAGAGGCGCCAGCGCTTGAGCGAGTTGCGTCGTCTGATTGAGAGCAGCGACGCATATGGAAACGCACTGCGAATCCAGCGGGATCGCCTGTCTATTTCCGAATGGCTCAAGCAACTCGTTCCGGAGGATCGGCCGGAGGATGTCGTTGCGGTTCTTGGTGAAGGCGGTCGCGAGAAGGTCGAGCAACTGAGCGACGCGCTGTCTGCGATCGAAGTTCGTCTGCGAACCCATCCCAGTGTGTCCGATACGCTCGACAAAGAAATACTGCGTTTGCGTGCAGAGACGGAGACATCGCTGATCCGGCTGAACGAGATCAAGCGTGAAATCGGGCTACTGGAGCGCAACTCACAGCAGGCTAAGCAGGCGATTGATCGGTTCGACCGGATGGAGCGTTTCCTTGGGCGGCTTGAACAGGCGCTGGAACTTTACGACAAGACCGATCAATCCGCCGGACTTCGCCAGCAGATCGATGCACTGAAGGCGCAGATGATTGAGTTGCAGCGTCGGGTCTCGGAAGGTGAGATCCAGCGGAAGCTCCGTAATGCGATCGACAGCATCGAAGCGACGACCGGTCGCCTGATACCCCGGCTCGACGCCGAATGGCCCGAAGCGCCGGTCCGTCTGATGGTCCAGGACCTGACGGTAAAGGTGATCCGCGGGACTCGGGACGACTATCTGTGGGAGATCGGCAGCGGCGCGAATTGGCTTGCCTATCACGTTGCGCTCACCCTCGCGTTACAGAACTTTTTTTTGTCGCTGCCCCATCACCCCGTTCCCGGAATGCTGATCTACGACCAACCTAGCCAGGTCTATTTTCCTCGCCGGACCGCGAGCGATCGAAAGGCGGACCCAGTGACGTGGCGCGACCAGGACGTCGAAGCAGTGCGAAAGGTGTTTGCGTTGCTTGGGGAGCAGGTGGCAGCCGTCAATGGACGCCTTCAGGTCATCGTCCTCGACCATGCCGACGAGGATGTATGGGGTGACCTTGATAACGTAATGCTTGCCGAGCAATGGCGCGATCACGCGCTTGTTCCGCTCAGTTGGCTGGACCCCGAACGTCCTGAATAACTTGAGCCGGAGGATCATCCAAGGTGAGTGGCCGAATCCCGTTACGACGGAATTTACGCCATGGCTTCGCCTACTTACCTCGCCTTGCAGCTCAGGCTTCAGCGCAACCGCTTGCTGGAACAAGGTGCCTTAGCTGCTGAGGACCCGATCGTCGAATGGGAAACGACAGCGCTCCCAGGGTCCGATCAGGCCTTTGATCATGAGAAGCGGCAGGCGAGCGAGCTGGTTGACGCCCTCGATCGCGCATTGCGAGATGAGAATTGGTCCCCGCCTAGGGCGGCGCCCGGCACCGATGTTGTCGGCGGCGACTATTTCCATGGCCTGGTCCCACGGCGCGCGCCGATGCGGGAGATCGTCCGGGGTTGGTTCAGCCCGTGCGCTATCTGCCGTTGGTTGAACGTGTCCCTGATCGCGTCACCCTCTTCCTCCGCTTCATACTGCCTGGCGGCGATGACGGCCTCGAGCGGGAAGAGCATGGAGGTGTCAAATGGCACTTCCACTATATCGATGCGCGCCGCCGGCGATCGGACGTCATCCTGAGCTTTGACACGCTCTGGAAGATTGTGGATACGGCAAAGGGACTCGATCGGCTGTGCCCGCTGTTCGTCGAGCGCCACGCCGAAGGCAAGGCAAAGTTCACCGCGCATCCGGGCCGGTGGGAAACCGAAGCGCCTGTCAACGCCGGTCGGATTCCAGGCCAGCGGGGCGGAGTAAAAGCAGGCCATT
>CAXTOI010000068.1:0-5089 GCA_964245645.1 uncultured Novosphingobium sp.
GGGCTTACCGGTTCCTCATTTTGCGAAAGTACTCCGATGACCAAGCCCCGCGTTCTCATATCCGACAAGATGGACCCCAACGCCGCCCGCATCTTCCAGGAAAGCGGCTGCGATGTCGATGTCATCACCGGCAAGACCCCCGATGAACTGGCCGCGATGATCGGTGACTACGACGGCCTTGCCATTCGCAGTTCGACCAAGGTGACCAAGGCGATCCTGGATGCGGCGACCAACCTGAAAGTGATCGGCCGCGCGGGCATCGGGGTGGACAACGTCGATATTCCTGCCGCTTCGGCCAAAGGCGTAGTGGTCATGAACACCCCGTTCGGCAATTCGATCACCACTGCCGAACACGCCATCGCGCTGATGTTCGCGCTCGCGCGCCAACTGCCCGAGGCCGATGCTTCGACCCAGGCCGGCAAGTGGGAAAAGAACCGCTTCATGGGCATAGAGGTAACGGGCAAGACATTGGGCCTGATCGGCGCGGGCAATATCGGTTCGATCGTCGCCAGCCGTGCGCTTGGCCTGCGCATGAAGGTCGTCGCCTTCGATCCATTCCTCACGCCCGAGCGCGCGCTGGAAATGGGCGTGGAGAAGGCCGATCTGGCCACGCTGCTGACGCGCGCCGATTTCATTACGCTGCACACGCCGCTGACCAGCGAGACACGCAATATCCTGAGCCGCGAAAATCTGGCCAAAACGAAAAAAGGCGTGCGGATCATCAACTGCGCCCGGGGCGGGCTGATCGACGAAGCGGCATTGAAGGATGCGCTGGATTCAGGCCAAGTCGGCGGCGCGGCGCTCGATGTGTTCGCCACCGAGCCGGCGCAGGCATCGCCGCTGTTCGGCACGCCCAATTTCATCTGCACGCCGCATCTCGGCGCCTCCACCAACGAAGCGCAGGTCAATGTGGCGTTGCAAGTGGCCGAGCAGATGGGCGAATATTTGACCACCGGCGGCGTGACCAATGCGCTCAACATGCCGTCGCTGTCAGCAGAGGAAGCGCCCAAGCTCAAGCCCTATATGGCCTTGGCCGAGCGCCTCGGCAGCCTCGTCGGCCAGCTGGCGCATGACAATCTGATCAAGATTTCGATCGAAGTCGAAGGCGCCGCCGCCCAGCTCAATCCCAAGCCGATCACCGGCGCGGTGCTGGCCGGGCTGATGAAGGTCTATTCGCAGACCGTGAACATGGTCAACGCACCGTTCCTGGCACGCGAGCGCGGACTGGATGTCCGCGAAGTGCGCCACGATCGCGAAGGCAATTACCACACGCTGATCCGCGTTACCGTCGGCACTTCGCAAGGCGACCGCTCGGTAGCCGGCACGCTGTTCGCCAATGCGCAGCCACGTCTCGTGGAAATCTTCGGCGTCAGCATCGAGGCCGACCTCGAAGGCGACATGCTCTACGTCGTGAACCAGGATGCCCCGGGCTTCATCGGCCGCATCGGTACCGTGCTGGGCGAGCGCGGCATCAACATCGGCACTTTTCATCTCGGCCGCCGTCAGGCGGGAGGTGAAGCGGTGCTGCTGCTCTCGGTCGACACCCCGGTCCCGGCGCATTGTCTCGACGCCATTCGCCACTTGCCCGACGTGAAACTGGTCCGGACTTTGAAGTTCTGAACGGATGGGTTGCGCATGGGCAGTGGCCATCCGCCTCTATCCTCGCGCAACCTTCATTCGGGTCAGGCATTGATACCGGTATCGCGCTCGCCACAAAGGCGTGCAGATATGGCCAATGCCGCGCCCCGCGCGGGCAGTGCAGAGCCCGGATCAGGAGTCACCAAAATGAAAATCGTCACCGCCGCTGCAGCGTTCAGCCTTTGCCTGGCCACCACCGCCTACGCGCAAGACCAGAGCCAATCCCAGGCCGATCGCGCTGCGCTCAACAGCCAGCAGGCCGCAGCCGCGCAGCAGCAACTTGACCAGAACGCTGCAAACCAGGCGGTCCACGATGACGCTGCGGCCTCGCGCGATGCGCAGATCGCCAAAGACAATGCCGACTACGATGAAGCGATGCACGCACATCACGAAAACGTCCGTGAGTACCACCGCGCCCTGCGCGAATGGCACCGCGATGTCCTCGCCTGCCAGGCCGGCGATCACGCGCGCTGCGATCACCCGATGCCGCAGTAGGATTTACAGGGTCGGCCTCTAGTTCCAGAATGATCTGGAGCAACCGATCAGAACTACACCATCTCGTCGATGCCAACTCCATGACCCGTCCGGAACCGACCTCTTCGGCCAGCCGACACGCAATGGCGGCTTGGCTGGGCCGATCGCGCAAGGCACAGTTCGCGGTCGGTCTGGTCAGCCGAGCGGGGCAGCGGAGCAGCAACCAGGATGTTGTCGCCTGGCACGAGGGCGACGATATCCAGAAAGCCACGCATGGTGCAGTCGCGCTGCTGGCCGATGGCATGGGTGGGGCGAAGGCTGGCGGCCTTGCGGCAAAGCTGGCCTGCGAAACTTTCATCGACGCCTATTTCGGGCAATCGCCGACCCTGGGCGTAGCCAATGCGGCCCAGCGGGCGCTGTCGAGCTATAACCGATGGCTGTATGCGATGGGGCGTGCCGATCCCGATATGGCCGGCGCAGGCTGCACCTTTACCGCGCTGGTCTGCAAGGGGCGCAGCGCGCACTTGCTGCATGTCGGCGACAGCCGGGCCTGGCGCCTGCATGATGGGCGGCTGCGCCAGCTGAGCATCGACCACAAGCCTGCAGGGCTGGCCGACACGCCCTATCTCTCCCGTGCGCTTGGCCTTGAAGAAGAATTGCGCATCGATTTCTCGGTTATTCCGCTGGAGGAACATGACCGGCTGCTGCTGACCAGCGATGGCGTCCATGGCGTGCTGACCGCACAGGCGCTGGAGCAGCTCATGAACCAGCGCGCGCCGCCGTCGGCCAGCGCCCGGCAGATCGTGGAGCAGGCCCTGGCCGCCGGCTCGTCGGACAATGTCAGCGCGGCGGTAATCGACCTGATTACCCTGCCTGATGCCGATGAGGCAGGGTTGGCAGCGCTCGCGGCGGGTCTGCCAGTATTGCCGGCGCCGGGGATCGGCGAGACGGTCGATGGCTTGCGACTGGAGCGCCAGCTCTCTGACGGCGAACAAACCCGCACCTTCGTGGCGTGCCGGCAAGCGAGCGGTGACCGCCTCGTCGCCAAATTCCCACGCCCCGAACGCATCGGCGAGCATGCCGCACGCGAGGCATTTGTCCGCGAGAGGCTGATCACGGCGCGAGTGGATTCGCCGCATATCGCGCGCATCATCGCGCTGCCTGCGGAGAAGCAGAGCCGGGTCTACACGCTGATGCCGTTTTACCTGGGCGAAACACTTACCTCGCTCCTGAAGCGGGGGACGCTCGGCTACGCCGAGGGGTTGAAAATTGCCGCCCAGCTGGCTCGCGGCATCATCGCCCTGCACCGGATGGGCATCGTTCACCGTGACATCAAGCCCGATAATGTTCTGGTAGAGCCAGATGGCAGCCTGCGCCTGATCGATTTCGGCGTAGCTCGGATACCGCAGATCGAAGACCCTCGGAACAGCGCGGTGCCGGGCAGCCACGGCTACCTCGCGCCGGAATTGTATCGCGGCGATCGCGGCGACGAGGCCAGCGATCAGTTTGCCTTTGGTGCTACCTTGTATCGTATCTTTACCGGCCAGCTGCCTTTCGCAGACCTGCAGTCGTTACAGCGACCCGGCTATGACAGCCCTGCCGATCCGGTCGTCCTACGGCCCGATATGCCGGCGTGGCTGGCTCTGGCCATGCGCAGGGCGGTTCAGGTGGATGCCGGGGACCGCTTCGGCGACATGGTCGAATTGTTGCATGTGCTGGAGCGCGGCAGCGAACTCGCCCTTCCCCGCCCGCTCGCGCTCTCCTTTGCCCGCCGAAATCCGGTGCTGCTGTGGCAATTGCTGTCACTCGTGCTGGCGCTGGTGGTGATCGGGTTGCTGATACGCGGCTAGTGCGTGCTACGACATGGACCGCGACCCATGGCTCCCTGCCCGTTTGTCCTTTGCTGCAATGCAACGATCATGTTGACAGTCTATCATTCCTGTGTTCATTTCAAGAAACTAGATTCACTTTGAAGAAACTAGGCGGAGAATGGCGCATGTCCGAGTTGAGAGCCGACAGTCTGAGTTTCATCGAGGCGATCGGTCAATCGGTCGCAAATGTTTCTCCCACTCTGACGCCTGCGATCGCGGTAGCCGTAGTCGTTGCAACCGCCGGCACAGCCGCCTGGCTGGTGTTCGTTCTGGCAACCGTCGCGCTGGTCGTGGTGGGCTATAATATCGGCAAGCTGGCCGGCAAGATATCGGCGGCCGGCTCCTTCTTTCTCTATATTTCGCGCGGGCTGAACCCGGCGCTCGGCATGCTGTCGGGGTGGGCGATGCTGGCGGCTTACGTCGCCACGGCAATGGCGTTGACCGCGACCACCGCGCTGTTCGTTCAATATCTGATCACGGCGCTGGGCTTCGCCGGAGTGGTACCGCCGGTCATCCTTTACGCGATCATATCTGCTCTGGTCTACGTCTTCGCGGTGCGCGACATTCGTCTTTCATCGCGGCTCGGGCTGGCTCTGGAGGTGATCTCGCTGATCGTGATCGCGATCGTCTGCTTCCTCGCGTGGCAGGCGCACGGCTTTGCCACTGACACCCGGCAACTCAGCCTTTCCGGCGCAAGTTTCAGTGCCGTGGCCCAATCGATCGTCTTCGGCATCTTTTCTTATGTCGGCTTCGAAAGTGCCGCAACGCTGGGCAAGGAAACCCGCAACCCAAAGGAAGTGATCCCGCGCGCTGTGATCCTGACGCCGATCTTGGCGGGTACGGTGTTCGTCATCACCACTTATTTCATCGTCCAGGCCTTTGGCGACAACACGGTCAAACTCGGGGCCAGTACCGGGCCGCTGGCGGATATCGTGCCAGGCAAGGCCGCGGTGCTGACCATGCTTGTCTATATCGGCGCGGCGGTCAGCATGTTTGCTTGTGCGCTGGCCTCGATCAATTCTTTCTCCCGCATCCTGTTTTCGCTCGGCCGCTACCAATTCGTGCATAAGACGATGGGCAATGTGCACGCCAGGCATAAAACGCCG
>CAXTOI010000068.1:5099-5542 GCA_964245645.1 uncultured Novosphingobium sp.
GGTACTGATCGGCGTGATCATCAACTTTCTGGCCTGCGCCGCCTTGTCAAGCCATGCCTACACCGATCTATTGGGCTGGTTCGGCACCCTGGCCAGCTTTGGCTTCATCTTTGTCTACTTCCTGTGCTCCGTCGCCTCGCCAGCCTTACTGCGCAAGACCGGAGAGGCGACGCCCTTGGTGTACTTCATGGGTGCGCTGGGATGCCTGCTCATGCTGTTCTCCATGGCAGGAAGCCTTTATCCGATCCCGGCAGCGCCCCTGAATTATCTGCCGTATGGTTTTGCTGCCTATATGTTAGTGGGCGTTGCCTGGTTCGTGATCCTCAAGGGAAGATTGCCGGAGGCAGCGCTTTCCATCGAACATGACTTGGAAGGACTGGTAGTTGTCGGCCCCAAGTAATATCACATCTCGTTGACACCAATTCGTCGTCCCACCCCCGCGG
>CAXTOI010000068.1:5552-11284 GCA_964245645.1 uncultured Novosphingobium sp.
CGCTTCCTAGGCCCAACAACGCCCCACCGCCCACGCGTCGATGTCAACGGTGATGCTCAACCCAACCCAACCCATAAAATGCGGTATAAGGCTTCAAACCCGCATCGGCATGAGCACATACAACGCCGGGCTCTTGCCATCCTGCCGGATCAGCGTCGGCGCGCCCGCATCGGCAAGGTGCAGTTCCACGGTGTCGCCATCGATCTGCCCCAGGATGTCCTTCAGATAATTGGCGTTGAAGCCAATTTCGAAGCCTGCAGCCTTGTAGTCGGCCGGCACTTCCTCAGCGGCGGTGCCGTTATCAGGCGAAGTGACCGACAGCGTCACCCGGTCGGGCTCCAGCGTCATTTTTACCGCGCGGGTCTTCTCGGTGGCGATGGTCGCAACGCGATCGACACCCTGATACAGCGATTTGGGGTCGAGCCGCAGCAGTTTGTCATTGCCCGTGGGGATAACGCGATTGTAGTCGGGGAAGGTGCCATCGATCAGCTTGCTCGTCAGCACCACGCCGCTCTGCCCGCCCAGGGTAAAGCGGATCTTCGACACCGACAGGTCGATCAGCACCGCCGTATCCTGTGATTCCTCCAGCAGTTTGCGCAGTTCGGCAACGCATTTGCGCGGCACGATCACGTCAGGCATGCTTTCGGCGCCATCGGGCCGCGCCAGCGTGAAGCGCGCCAGGCGGTGGCCGTCAGTGGCCGCCGCCTTCAATTCGTCTTCGGCGACATGCAGGAAAATGCCGTTGAGATAATAGCGTGTTTCCTCAGTGGAGATCGCAAAGCGGGTGCGGTCGATCAGTTGCGCCAGCGTCGCGGCGGGCAGTTCGAAACTGGTCGGCAGATCGCCTTCGACGATCACCGGGAAATCGTCGCGGGGCAGGGTGGGCAGCGAAAAGCGGCTGCGTCCGGCCTTGACCACCATGCGATTGTCGGCGGTGTCCAGGCTCACCTGGCTGCCGTCGGGCAGCTTGCGCGCGATATCGAACAGCAGATGCGCCGAGACGGTGATCGCGCCGGCACCATCGACGTTGACCGCGGCGATGCTTTCGACCACTTGCAGATCGAGATCGGTGGCCATGATCCGCACGGTGTTGTCGGTCGCGGCCTCGATCAGGATGTTGGACAGGATCGGGATCGTATTGCGCCGCTCGACCACGGATTGCACGTGGCTGAGGCAGCGCAGCAGGGTCGCGCGTTCGATAGTGGCCTTCATATTCGTCCCACGCCCAGATGTGTCGCCAAGGGAGACGCCGGTGGTCGAAATCGACCGGCCAGGCACCAATTCGGACCACCTTCCTTAACGCGGGCCACGCTCGCGGCAAGCGCTAGCTGAAATCCCGTCCGCGATTCTGGGGATAAATCCGCCATTTGCGACAGGCAGCGATCAACTGAACATAGCCATCCCGCCGTTGACATGCAGCGTCTGCCCGGTGACGTAACCTGCCTCACGGCTGGCCAGATAAACGATCGCAGCGCCGATCTCATCGCCCTCGCCCATCCGCCCCATCGGGATGCGCGTGTTCAGCGCCTCCTTCTGCGCCTCGGGCAGCCCATGCGTCATGGCGGTGCGAATGAAGCCCGGAGCGACGCAGTTGACGGTGATGCCGCGCGTCGCCAGTTCCTGCGCCAGCGACTTCGACATCGCGGTCAATCCGCCCTTGGCCGCGGCGTAATTGATCTGTCCGGGATTGCCGGTAGCGCCGACCACGCTGGTGACGGTGATGATCCGGCCAAAGCGCGCCTTCATCATCGGTTTGGAACTCGCACGCATCAGCCGGAACGCCGCCTCCAGGTTGATGCGGATCACCGCGTCCCATTCGGCATCCTTCATCCGCATTGCGAGATTATCGCGGGTGATCCCGGCATTGTTGACCAGGATGTCGAGCTTGCCGAGCGAATCCATTGCGGCGGGAACCAGCTTCTCGACATCGTCCGGGTTGCCCAGATCGCAGGTGATGGCGACGTGATCGACCTCCTGCAGATGCTGCGGGGTATGCTCGTCGAGCTCGTCGCGAAACGCGCGCAGCTTGCCCGCGTTCGAGCCCGACAGCGCCAGCCGCGCACCCTGGGCCGCCAGCGATCGCGCAATCGCGCTGCCGATCCCGCCCGAGGCACCCGTCACCAGCGCGGTCATTCCGGTCAGATCGAACATGCTCACAGCTCCTTGATCAGCGCTTCGATGTCGGCCATGCCCATCACGCTGGTCGTCGCCACCTCGGGCGCAGACCGCGCAATCATCGGCCCCAGCACCTTGGCGCCCAGTTCGACCACCCGCTCGACCCCCGCCGCCTGCATGGCGATCGCGGTTTCGCGCCAGCGCACACGGCCGGTCACCTGTTCGACCAGCAGGCGCTTCACCTCGGCAGGATCGGTGGTCACCGCGGCAGTGACATTGGCGAACAGCGCAACACTCAGCGATCCCGGCGGCGTCGCGTCGAGCGCTTCAGCCATCGCATCGGCAGCAGGCTGCATCAGCGGGCAGTGAAACGGCGCCGACACCGGCAGCATCATGCCGCGCTTGATCCCGAACTCCTTGACCATCGCGCAGGCGCGCGCGATCGCGCCGGCATGGCCGGAGACGACCACTTGTCCGGGATCGTTATCGTTGGCCACGGTGCAGATTTTGCCCTGCGCGGCGGCTGCGGCCAGTTGTTCGGCCTTGTCCATGTCCGCGCCCAGCAGCACCGCCATCGTGCCCACACCCAGCGGCACCGCATCCTGCATCGCCTCTCCGCGCAATTTCAGCAACCGCGCGGTATCGGCAAGCGAGAACGCCCCCGACGCACACAATGCGCTATATTCACCCAGGCTGTGCCCGGCGACGAATTCCGCCTTGTCGGCCAGAGTAAGCCCCCCGTCCTGCTGCAGCACGCGCAACACGGCGATGGCATGCGCCATGATCGCGGGCTGCGCATTCTCGGTCAGCAGTAGCGCGTCTTCGGGGCCTTGGGTCATCATCTCGAACAGCTTCTGGCCCAGCGCATCATCGACTTCCTCGAACACATCCCGCGCGGCGGCGCTGGCCAAAGCCAGATCGCGGCCCATGCCGACTTTCTGGCTGCCTTGTCCGGGAAAAACGAATGCGCGCATGGTTTGCGACCCTCTCCAGTTCTGGCTGTGCCGCCGTATCACGCCGCGAGCAGTTCGCCACAATTGCCGATGGGCAGCGCAGCTAATCCCGAGCGGTCCGCCGCACAAGCTTTTCAAGCGCCAAAAGGCACGATCCGGTTTTCGCTGTCATGGCCGATATCGGCGCGGCCCAACCAGGGAACGCCATTACGCGCACACCATTCGCGCGCGATTTCCTCGGCATCGGCACCAAAATCGCGGTCATTTGCGGGCACATCGCTGACCCGCCCCAGCCGCAGCCCGGCAATCCCATGGAGATGCGCTGTCACATGGAAAAACAGCCGGTCGATCGCATACAGATGCTCGGACACCTCCTCGACCAGCACGACATGCTCCGCCAGATCCGGCATCAGCGGCGTGCCGCACAGCATCGCCAGCGTCATCAAATTGAAGGCGACCGCCGGCCTGCCGTCCAGCCCGGCTTCCACGCCGCCGCGATCGCCGCTCAGCCACCCCAGGGCGCGGCGCAGCGCTGCATCGCCATTTGCGCGCCGCCCATCCGCGACCATCGGGCCATGCGCGGGCGCACCGATGCCGGCGCGATATAGCGCGCTCAGCAGATAGCCCATGTCGGAATAGCCGAGCCATGCCTTGTCGTGCGCCGCCGGACCAAGCCCGGCGACGGCAGCCTGCGCGATCCGGTTCGAGCCATAGCCACCGCGCGCGAACCATACCGCAGCGAAGGATGGATCATTGGCGCAATCCAGTAGCGCCGCCAGCCGCGCGGCGTCTGGCCCGGCAAAATGCCCGCCGCTGACAAAGCATTGCTCGTGAAAGTGCAACGAAACCTCAGGAAATTCCGCAGCGGCCAGCGCCGTTGCTCGCGCTGCATCGTCGCGGGTAATCGGGGTGGCAGGCGCACAAACGGCAATGTGAACAGTCATCTCTCGGACACGATAACAGCTTGGCTTTCAATCTGCCCGTGCTGAGCTTGTCGAAGCACTGCCCATCTTTCCTTCGAGTGTGGGAACAGAAAAGCAACGCCTCGAAGTTCGGCACGGGCGAGAGGGGATCTAAACCGGTTGACATAGCCACGTTTTGACGCGTCGTAAAACCGCCCCGGTTGAGTTGCAGCCAAAACGCGCATACCGCGCGGGCATGACCGCCCCGTCCCTCACCACTCACCCCTGGTTTTTCTGCGGCATCGGCGGGTCGGGGATGCTGCCGCTGGCGCTGATCCTGCGCGGGCAGGGGGCGGCAGTGTCGGGCTCGGACCGCAGCCGCGACCAGGGGCGCCTGCCGGAAAAATTCGCCTGGCTCGAAAGCCTGGGGCTGGAATTGTTTCCCCAGGACGGCAGCGGCATCACCAGCCCGGCGCAGACGCTGGTCGCCTCCGCAGCGGTCGAGGATAGCGTGCCCGAAGTGCAGCGCGCCCGCGCCCTCGGCTGCCCGCGGATGAGCCGCGCCGAACTGCTTGCCACCCTGTTCAACGCCGCCCAAACGGGCATCGCCATCGGCGGCACCAGCGGCAAGAGCACCGTCACCGGCATGGCCGGCTGGATCATGACGCGGGCGGGTCGCGATCCCACCATCATGAACGGCGCGGTGATGAAGAACTTCGTCGCGCCTGATGCGCCCTTCGCCAGCGCGCGGGTCGGCGGGCCGGGGTATTTCGTCGCCGAAGTCGACGAAAGCGACAGCTCGATCGCGCTGTACCGGCCGCGGGTCGCGGTCCTGGGCAATGTCAGCCTGGACCACAAGAGCCTGGAAGAACTGCGCGACCTCTTCGGCAATTTTCTCAGCCAGGCTGAAATCGTGGCGGTCAATCTCGACGATGCTGAAAGCGCCGCATTGGCCCCGCGCGCGCGCCGGCTGATCAGCTTTGCCATCGACCACCCGCAGGCCATGATCGGCGTAGTTCCGGGCAGCATCGACGAACGCCCGACCAGCCTGACCGCCACCTTGATCGACCGCCGCAGCGGCGCAACCTTTCCGCTGGCATTGCAAGTCCCCGGCCGCCACAACCTGGCCAATGCCCTGGCCGCGATCGCCGGGACGCATGCTGCGGGCGTATCGATCGCCGAGGGGGCAGCGGCGCTGGGCAGCTTCCTGGGGCTCGCCCGCCGCTTCGACATTGTTGGCGCCAGCCCCGGCGGCATTACGGTAATCGACGATTTCGGCCACAATCCCGAAAAGGTCGCCGCCACGCTCGCCACGCTCAAAGCTCACCCCGGCCGCGTCATCGCCTTCTTCCAGCCGCATGGCTATGGCCCGCTACGGCAGATGGGCAGGGAACTGGCACAGGTATTTGCCGCCCGGCTCGATTCCGACGATCAAATCCTGCTGTGCGACCCGGTATACTTCGGCGGGACCGTCGATCGCAGCGAGGGCAGCGCGCGCATCGTCGGCCTGATCGCGCAAGCCGGCGCCGTCGCCGCCACCTACCTGCCGACGCGCGAAGAATGCGCTGCATCCATAGCCGCCATAGCCCGCCCCGGTGACCGCGTCGTCATCATGGGCGCACGCGACGATACGCTGACAGGGTTTGCAAGGGAATTGCTCGCCCGCCTCGCGTAATGGCAAACTGGCTCCCCGAGTAGGATTCGAACCTACGACCATTCGATTAACAGTCGAATGCTCTACCGCTGAGCTATCGGGGAGCAG
>CAXTOI010000069.1:0-1159 GCA_964245645.1 uncultured Novosphingobium sp.
CGGCGAGATCAGCCCGCCCGCCCCCGGCTTGCCCGCATTGCGCTGGTTGCGGCTGCCGCGCGGCGGCAAGGCGCGCGCGCTCAATGCCGCGATCCTTCATCTCGACAGCGATCTCGTGCTCACTGTCGATGCCGATACGCTGCTCGCGCCCGGGGCGCTGGCGGCGATGCGCGCGGCATTCGCGGCCGAGCCCGAACTGGTGGCAGCAACCGGTGTGCTGAAGCCGATCTGTGGGCATAGCCTGCAGGAGCGGCTGTTCCAATGGTTCCAGACCTATGAATATGTGCGCAATTTCCTGTCGCGCTATGCCTGGATGGGGCAAAACGGGCTGCTGCTGATCTCAGGTGCCTTTGCCGGTTTCCGGCGCGAAGCCTTGATCGAGGTCGGCGGCTTCGATCCGGATTGCATGGTCGAGGATTACGAGGTGATGCATCGAATCCACCGCCACGCCGCCGATACCGGGCGAGACTGGCGCGTGCGCGTGGTCGGCAGTGCGCTGGCCAGCACCGATGCTCCGGCCAGTATCATGGGTTTCCTGCGCCAGCGCCGCCGCTGGTTCGGGGGTTTCCTGCAGACTCAGCGCTGGAACCGCGACATGGTCGGCAATGCCCGTTTCGGGCGGCTGGGCACGCGCATGCTGCCGGTAAAGGCGCTCGATACGCTGCAGCCGATCTACGGCCTGGCCGCTTTTGCCCTGCTGATCTGGCTGGTCACCACCGGACGTTTTCATCTGGTGCTGGGCATCCTGGCCATCATGATCGCCAAGATTTTGGTCGATCTGGCTTTCCACCTCTGGTCGATCGGCATTTACAAGCGCTGGACTGGGCAGCACGACGGCCTGGGGCTGGGTCCGGCGCTGCTCGTCTCTGTCGCCGAGCCGTTCTGTTTCCAGTTGCTGCGCCATGCCGGCGCGGTATGGGGCTGGATCGCCTTTCTATCGGGCCGTGAGAACTGGGTCCGCCAGCAGCGGACGGCGTTGGTCGAGCGGGTCGGGATTATTGCGGAATAGAGCAGCGTGCAGCGAACCGCTTCGCTTGCGGAAAGAAGTGCCTTTTCTTCTCCTGCAAGCAGAGCATCCGCCGTTCTTCAGGTCATAAAATCCACCGTTCAGCCATGCGCGCCGAATTCATTGGCTATCGCTGCGCTGATGCGCAGCGAT
>CAXTOI010000069.1:1169-11278 GCA_964245645.1 uncultured Novosphingobium sp.
TCGCTGAGCTTGGGAAAGCTGACGGGAAAGGCCCTGCGCAATTGCACCAATGCTTCGTCGATGCGCAGCGTGAACACCATTTCCAGCACATCTTCGCGGGCAATGTCGTTGGCGCGGCTGAACGCGGGGACCATCACCACGCGCAAAAACATGTGTTGCATCAGCGCCAGCCGCAGCGCGTGCAGCACGCCCAGCATGCGACGGGTATGTTCGCGCCCATGTTCCTGGCCGGGCGCGGGCGTATCCTGGGGAATGCCACGCAGCAACCGATACAGCTTGAGCGAATCGACGCGCAGCCGCGAGGCCAGCCGCCGAAACACCCCGGTGCGGTCGTCGCTGGTCAGATATTCGGCCAACGCCAGGCAGCCGTCGGCAATGTGGTCCTCATTGCCGCGATAAGGCCGGCTGGCCCAATAGGCGGAATTGAACAGCTCGCCATACGCCGCCACGGTCTTGATGCTGGCCAGCGCATTGGCGGCGCGCACCAGCCGCACCATCTGGCGCCCGCGCTCGCTGGCGGACAGCAGCCCGGCCAGTTCCTCGACATTGCCGTCCGACGCGGTGCCGAAGCCCGAGATCACGTTCACCGGGTAGCCGAGCTGCTGCAGGATGGCGTTATGCGGGATGGCGCGGAACTGGCGCAGGCTCATCTGGCGATCGGCAGCCAGGTCGGACTGGCGGCGCGCCTTGCGGCTGCCGGTGTCGTTTAGCAGCCCCAGGCCGAACGCCGTCAGCGCGCGCGAATAAGTGGCGCTGGCGAGATGGCGCTGTTGCACGCGGCGGATCGCGCGATAGAAATCGAGGCTGAGATCGGTGCGGCGATAGAACGGATCGGTCGGCGCATAGGGATCGGTCTGCGCCGGCGCGATCTCGATAAAGCGGGTCAGGGTCGCCAGCGCCAATTCCGGTGTGCCGAAATACAGATAGCCATCACCGCCCTGGAAGCTGACCTCGGGCTCCAGCCGGATCCCGGCACGCACGAAGCGGCGGCGCGACCATGGCGACAGCGGCCACGCCAGCCGGTCGACCAGATTGGTCGGATGCGCGCCGCGCCCCATCGATTCGCCATGGGTGTTGAAGATCAGCGCCGAGACATCGCCCAGCCCGTTCTCGGCCATCACTTCGGCCAAGCGCCCCTGCAGGCGCTCGATCCCCAATGCGGCGGGGATCTGGCCGACGAAGCGCCCGGCATCGGAAAATCCGGTCTGGATCGCCACCCGGCCCCTGGTGCGCGCGTAAGTGCGATAGGCGGGTTCGGCGAGCAGCGCTTCGAGAAAGCGGCCGCCGTGCTCAAGCGCACTTTCGGTCTCGAACAAAGGCGAGATATCCACTTTATCGGCAATGCCGAACAGATTGGCGTAATACAGCGCCGCCAGCATCGTCGTGGGCTGTTCGCATTCGGCCACCAGCATGCGGATCGGCGCGTCGCCATCAATGTGGTGGAGGATTTCGACCATGGTCAGGAACAGCCGCACCGCCGTGCTGTTCTCCATCGCCAGTGCCGCGAAATTGGAACGCAACGCCTTCGCGCCCGCCAGCAATTCGCGCATCTTGACCTGCGCGGCCTGGCTGGCGAGGTCGAGCTTGCCCTCGGCGTCGATGCGGCGGCGGATGGCGTTCTGCAGCTGAGACGAATTCACCCGGAAATGCACCCAGCCCATGCCCAGCCCATCGGTGCGCATCGCGGCGGCAGCCACCAGCAAAATTTCCGCGGTTTCCGGCGCAGCGCTCGCCGCCTGCGTTTCCAGTTCGGCAATGATGCCGGTCAGGCTGGTCAGCTTGTCGGGATGATCGTTCGTCAGCGTATTGGCAGCGGCAGAGACTGCGGCGGGTTCGTCGAGGCTTGCCGCGAAAAGCGCTGCCATCTGCGCGGTGTGATCACCCGCAGCAGACAGCCGGGAAGACAATTCGGGCGCGGCCTCGGACAATTGCGCTGCATAAAGCCCCAGCCGCTGCGCCTTTTCCTCCAGGCGGTAACGGATGCAGGTGTTCCAGCCGATGTCGGTGCGGCCGTCCATGTCATAGCCGACCCAGCTGGCAAAGCGCAGCGGCTGGGGCTGCAGCGCCTGCCACCGATCCGGCCAGCGCTGGCGGGCGGTGCGCAACAGCACGAGGTTGATCCGGTCGCGCGCCACCTGCCCGCGGGCGATCGCGGTCATGGCGGCGGCATGTTCGGTATCCAGCGTGATGGTATCGCGGCCATGCGCCGCCACGCAGACCGTGTTCGCGCTGCAATCGCCCGAGGTGGCCGCTTGGGTCACAGCTTCGGTCTCGGCGCGCGACAGCAGGAAAGTGGGGTGAGCGGTAAACACGATATGCGCCACCGGCCGCGACCAGCGCGCGGCAAAGCCGGCAAAGTCGCTGGTCTCGGCCAGGCCCTTGATCCGGGCAAGATTGTCGTCGGCATCGACCGGCGCGATCAGCCGGTGCAGCCGCTCGGCGCGCGCGCGCAGCGCCTCGCATTCCAGTTCGGCCACCATCGTCTCGACCCCGTCGAGCGTCAGTTCACCGTTTTCGATCCGCCGCGACAGTTCCAGCCCGAGCTGAAACACCGGATTGAACAACGGCGTTTCCGCCGTGCGCACGTGCAATTGTTCCAGCCGGGCATCGAGTGTGGCAAATTCGCTCATTCGTGTGTTCCCCAGCGATATCAGATCGTATCCAATGTTCGCTGAATTGCCCTAAGGCAAATATATATCGATCATGCGCACGCGTGGCGTGCTGTCGTTCAGTCGAGCGGTCGGATTCGCTTTGTGCGCTTTTCCACCCGATTTTTCAACAAAATAGCCGTTGCTGGTAAGGCTGGCGCATGGGAATGAATTAATCCGCCAAAGAAAGCATAGAACCGGAGCGGACCGTTGTTGGTAGAGGCCATTCAACTCGGAAACTGATCCAGTGCTTTCCTCTCTGATTCGGCAAGCGAACGACCAAGCCGATCGAGGCGCATCACCGCCAGCATTTCCCCGGCGCGCATAGGCTTGGAAAGACTCCAGCCGGGAACTCGCTGACGATGCGTGTGCGTCGATTCGGGTCGTGCATCGCTTTCACCAGCTCGCCGCACGAAAGCCGGCTGACCGGGCGAGAGCCGATCGCACCGACATGCCATCCCGGCACGGTGCGCAGCGCCGGCCTATGCAGCTGATATCACCCGTTCACGAGCTGCCGCCCGCCATGGCGATTATCCGCCGCGCCTGCTTGAGGTGCGGCGCGTCGATCATCTTGCCATCGAGTTGGAGCGCTCCGGCGCCTGGGCTGGCGGCGAATGCGGCGACCACCGCGCGTGCATGGGTGAGCGCGGCGTCGGACGGGGTGAATGCCGCGTTGATGATCGGGATCTGGCTCGGGTGGATGGCCATCATGCCGGTGAAGCCGTCACGCGCGGCGCGCGCGGCATAGGCGGCAAGCCCGTCGAGATCTCGGAAGGCGGGAAACACGGTGTCGATAGCGGCAACGCCGGCGGCATGGGCAGCGAACAAGGTCAGCGCTCGTGCCATCTCGTAAGGCGGCGTGTAGCGGCCATCTTCCTCGCGGCTGACCGCAGCGCCGATTGCGGCGGGCAGATCCTCGGCGCCCCAGGTCAGCCCGACCAGGCGCGCAGCGACCTCGACGTAGCTGCCGAGCGTGAAGATCGCCGCTGGCGTTTCTGTGGCGATCGGCAAGATCGGCGAGGCTCCACCCAAAGCTTCGTCCAGTGCCCGGACGCTCGCGGCGCCCTCCGCCTTTGGCAGGACGATGGCGTCCGCGCCACGCGCAGCGGCGAGGTCCGCATCGAGCATGCCCGCATCGAGCGGATTGATCCGCACGAACAGCTGCACCGGCCGGTCGGCGCGTGCGAGCGCGGCTGCGATGGTTTCTCGCGCGGCATCTTTCGCGCTGGCAGCGACCGCATCCTCCAGATCGAGGATCAGCGCGTCAGCGCCGAGCGAGAGCGCCTTGGCGATCCGCTCCGGCCGATCGCCGGGTACGAACAGCAGCGAACGCAGCCTCACGCGGCCTTGCCCTTGATGAGCGCCGTGCGCAGGCATTGGCAGACGATCTCGTCGCGCTGGTTAAGGAGTGTGTGGCGCAAGGTGATGATCCCGGCCCCTGGGCGGGAACGCGACGCCTTGAGCGTGGTCACCTCGCTCTCCGCACGCAGCGTATCGCCGATGAACACCGGCTTCGGCATGCGCACCTCGTCATAGCCGAGGTTTGCCACCAGCGTGCCCAGCGTCGTGTCGCCGACGGATAGCCCCACCATCAATGCGAAGGTGAAAGTGCCGTTGACGAGAATCTGGCCGAACTCGCTGGCCTTGGCCGTCTCGGCATCGAGATGGAGTGGCTGCGGGTTGTGGGTCATGCAAGAGAACAGCAGATTGTCGGTCTCGGTAACGGTACGACGGATCTCATGCGCGATCCGATCGCCCACGTGCCAGTCGTCGAACGATCGCCCGGCCATCATTCACCTCCTTTGACGATCCGGGCGAGCAGCGCGCCTTCGCTGACTTGCGCGCCGACGGCAGCGTTCAACGCCTCGACTATGCCGTCGAACGGCGCGAGCAGCGCCTGTTCCATCTTCATCGCCTCGAGCACCAGCAGACGCTGACCCTTGACGACGGCTTGCCCCTGCACCACGTCCACCGCGATGACCCGCCCGGGCATCGGCGCCGGTAAGACGCCGTCAGCCGTGGCGCCGCCGCCTCCGGCATGGTCAGCGACGGGTGGCCCGAACGGCCACGCCTCGCCCTCGAAGAAGAGGACCTGCTCACCCTCGGCCCCGACGATCCGTGCGAACTCCTCGTTGCCGTCGAGCTCGACAAGATACGCCACACCGGCAACCTCGACCTCGACGCGGCGGTCGGGGGCGGCGTTGGCGCGGATGCCGATCAGCCCGACCCACGGATCGTCGGGCGCATTGCGCAGCAGCGCGCGCGCGGCTGCGCGTAGAACCGGCGGTCTTGGCTCGGCTGCAGGCACCAGCCGGTCGGCATGGCGCTCGATGAAGCCGGTGTCGATGCGGGCGGCGATGAAATCCGCATCCGCTGCCGCCCGCGCCAGGAACGCCGCGTTAGTGCGCACCGGCCACACCTCGACCGAGCCGCAGGCGGCCGCCAGCTTCGCTGCGGCGGCATGGCGGGTGGGGGCGTGCACGACCAGCTTGGCGATCATCGGATCGTAGAAGGGCGTGACCTCCCCGCCTTGCCGGACGCCGCCATCGACGCGGATACCGCCGGGAAAGCGCAGGTGCGCGAGTGGGCCGATCGAAGGCAGGAAGCCGGTCGTCGGGTTCTCGGCGTAGAGCCTGGCTTCCATCGCCCAGCCGTCGATCGCGAGTTCGTCCTGCCGCTTCGGCAATGGCTCACCGCCCGCGACGCGAAGCTGCCATTCGACGAGATCCTGCCCGGTGATCGCCTCGGTGACGGGATGCTCGACCTGCAGCCGCGTGTTCATCTCCATGAACCAGATCCGGTCCGGGCGTAGACCGTCCGATCCATCGGCGATGAATTCGATCGTGCCCGCGCCGACATAGCCGACCGCTTTGGCCGCCTTGACCGCTGCCGCGCAGATCGCGGCGCGCGTTTCGGGATCCATGCCCGGTGCCGGTGCTTCCTCGATCACCTTCTGGTGGCGGCGCTGGAGCGAGCAGTCGCGCTCGAACAGGTGCACGACATTGCCTTGCGTGTCGCCGAAGACCTGCACTTCGATATGGCGCGGGTTGAGGATGTATTTTTCGATCAGCACCCGATCGTCACCGAACGAAGCGTCCGCCTCGCGGCGGCACGATTGCAACATTTCGTCGAACTGCGCCCCGGCATTGACCTTGCGCATGCCCTTGCCGCCGCCGCCGGCGACGGCCTTGATCAGCACCGGATAGCCGATCGCGTCCGCCTCGGTCTTCAGGCGTGCTGGCGACTGGTCCTTGCCCATGTAGCCAGGCGTGACGGGCACGTCCGCTGCGACCATCAGCTGCTTGGCGGCATCCTTCAGTCCCATCGCCCGGATCGCGGCGGGTGGCGCGCCGACCCAGATCAGCCCCGCTGCCTGCACTGCGTCCGCAAATCCGGCATTCTCCGAGAGAAAGCCGTAGCCGGGGTGGATCGCCTCGGCACCGGTGGCGCGCGCCGCCGCGAGGATCTTCGTCTGGTCGAGATAGCTTTCGCGAGCCGGCGCCGGGCCGATGCATACCGCCTCGTCCGCTTCGAGTACGAATGGCATTTGCGCATCCACGTCAGAATGCACGGCGATCGTGCGGATGCCCATGGCGCGCGCGGTGCGCATGATGCGCCGCGCAATTTCGCCCCGATTGGCGATGAGAAGGCGTTTGATCATCGCGTCACATCCGGAAAATGCCGAAGCGCGGATGCTCCGGGATGGGGGCATTCAGCGTCGCGGCAAAGGCCAAGCCCAGAATGTCGCGCGTCTGCACCGGATCGATGATGCCGTCGTCCCACAATCGCGCGGTGGCATGATAGGGATTGCCCTCATCCTCGTATTTCTGGCGAATCGGCGCCTTGAAAGCCTCGGCCTCCTCGGCCGTCCAGTTCTCTGCGTCGCGGTGGACCGTCGCCAGCACGCTCGCCGCCTGCTCGCCGCCCATCACGCTGATCCGCGCGTTGGGCCAGGTGAACAGGAACCGCGGGCTATAGGCCCGTCCGCACATGCCGTAATTGCCGGCCCCGAAGCTGCCGCCGATCAGCACCGTGATCTTCGGCACGCTGGCGGTCGCCACTGCCGTCACCAGCTTGGCACCATGCTTGGCAATGCCTTCGGCCTCGTACTTGCCTCCGACCATGAAGCCCGAGATGTTCTGCAGGAAGAGAAGCGGTATGCGCCGCTGGCAAGCAAGCTCGATGAAATGCGCACCTTTCTGTGCGCTTTCGCTGAACAACACGCCGTTATTGGCCAGGATCGCCACCGGCATCCCCCAGATCCGCGCAAAACCGCAGACCAACGTCGTGCCATAAAGCACTTTGAACTCATGCAGCTCGGACCCATCGACGATCCGGCCGATCACCTCGCGTACGTCGTAAGGCGCCCGCACGTCCCGCGGGACGATGCCGTAAAGCTCGGCCGGGTCGAGCTTGGGCAGCCGTGGCGCGGCGATGTCGATGTCGATGCGCTTAGGCCCGTTCAGCGTCGCGACGATGTCACGCACGATCAGCAGCGCATGCTCGTCATTCTCGGCGACATGATCGACGACACCCGATTTACGGCCATGGGTATCGGCGCCGCCCAGTTCCTCGGCCGAGATCACCTCGCCGGTCGCCGCCTTGACCAGCGGCGGCCCGGCCAGGAATATGGTGCCCTGGTTGCGCACGATCACGCTCTCGTCGCTCATCGCCGGCACATAGGCGCCGCCCGCGGTGCAACTGCCCATGACGCAGGCGATCTGCGGGATGCCTGCGGCCGACATCTGCGCCTGGTTGTAGAAGATCCGCCCGAAATGATCGCGATCGGGAAACACTTCGGCCTGGTGCGGCAGGTTCGCGCCGCCGCTGTCCACCAGATAGATGCATGGCAGGCGGTTCAGCAGCGCTATTTCCTGCGCGCGCAGATGTTTCTTCACCGTCATCGGGAAATAGGCGCCGCCCTTCACCGTCGGGTCGTTGGCGACGATCATGCATTCCCGGCCCTGGACATGCCCGATGCCGCCGATCACCCCTGCGCCCGGCGCGCCGTCCTCGTACATCCCGTTGGCGGCGAGCTGGCCGATCTCCAGGAAAGGCGATCCGGGATCGAGCAGGCGGTGGACGCGATCACGCGGCAGCAGCTTGCCGCGCGCGACATGCCGCTCGCGCGAGCGCTCCGGGCCGCCTGATGCCGCCGCCGCGACCCGTTCCCGCAGCTCGGCGGCAAGCGCGCGATTATGCGCATCATTGCCGCGGAACGCCTCGCCGGCGGGATCGGCCAGGGTGCTGAGCGTCGGCATCATTGCGCCTTCGGAGCATCGTGGCCGATCAATTCTCGGCCAATCAACATCCGGCGGATTTCGTTAGTGCCGGCACCGATATCGAGCAGCTTGGCATCGCGCATATAGCGCTCGACCGGCCAATCCTTCGTATAGCCCGCCCCGCCGAGCGCCTGCACCGCTTCGTTTGCAACCCGCACCGCGTTCTCGGATGCAAGCAGGATTGCGCCTGCCGCATCGAAGCGCGTCGTTCGCCCCGCATCGCACGATCTTGCCACCGCATAAACATAGGCACGCGCCGAATTGAGCGCAACATACATGTCCGCTACCTTCGCCTGCATCAGCTGGAATGCGCCGATCGGTTGGCCGAATTGTTGGCGCTCGCGGACATAGGGCAGCACCACATCGAGGCACGCCTGCATGATGCCGAGCTGGATGCCGGCAAGCACGGTGCGCTCATAATCGAGCCCGGACATCAGGATCTCGACCCCGCCGCCGACGCGTCCCATGACGTTCGCCTCCGGCACCTCACAATTGTCGAACACCAGCTCGGCGGTCGGCGAGCCGCGCATGCCCATCTTGTCGATCTTCTGGCCGATCGAGAAGCCGGGCATGTCTTTCTCGATGAGGAAGGTAGTGATGCCGCGCGATCCCTCGCCGGTTTTGGCATAGACCACCAGCGTATCGGCACAAGCCGCGTTAGTGATCCAGAACTTGGTGCCATTGAGCATATAGCCGCCCTGCACCGCTTCGGCTTTGAGCTTCATCGAGACGACATCCGAGCCGGCGCCCGCTTCGGACATCGCCAGGCTGCCGACATGGTCGCCCGAGATCAGCTTCGGCAGATATTTCGCCTTCTGCTCGGGGCTGGCCCAGCGGCGGATCTGGTTGACGCACAGGTTGGAATGCGCGCCGTAGCTCAAGCCGATCGAGGCCGAGGCCCGCGCCACCTCTTCCTGCGCAACGACATGCTCGAGATAGCCGAGCCCGAGACCGCCGTCCTCCTCCGCCACGGTGATGCCGTGCAAACCAAGGGCGCCCATTTCAGGCCAGAGATCCTGCGGGAACCAGTCTTCCGCGTCGACCTTGGCGGCAAGCGGCGCGATCCGGTCGGTGGCGAAACGCTGCGTCGTGTCGCGGATCATGTCCGCCGTCTCGCCCAGCGCGAAGTCGAAGTCGGAAGTCATCGGCTTTCCTGATCTGCAGTTCCTGATGCCCTGTATCAGGGCGGCGTCTGTAACGATAATTGAAGCTGCCGCATGGATGCTATAGGCTGGCTCTATGATCGATCGCTATCTTCTGAGGTATTTCCTGGCGGTCATCGACCACGGCAACTTTTCGCGCGCCGCATTGCACTGCCGGGTATCGCAGCCCACGCTGTCGGTCGGCATCGCCAAGCTCGAGGCGCTGCTTGCCCGGCCCCTGTTCAATCGTACCAATCGCCGTGTCGAACTGACCGCTGCCGGCGCCCGCTTCGCGATCCACGCCCGGCGGATCGAGGCGGAGTTCGCCGAGGCGGAGTTCGCCGTCTCGGACGACGCGCCGAGCCGGCTGATCCGGCTGGGCATCATCTCCACTCTGCCGTCCGGTTGGGTCGAGAGCGCGATTATCGCTGCGGGCGCGGCGGATACGGGCGAGCGGCTCGAGATCGTCGAGGGCCGCTCGCGAGATCTGCACGCCGCTCTCGAACGCGGCCGGATCGACGTGGTGCTCGGCCCGGTCGCCGACGAGGCGCGCGACGCGGACATCCTGTTTGAAGAAAATTATGCGCTCGCGTTGCCGGCAACACACCCGCTCGCCGCTCACGCGACGGTCAAGGCTGAAAGCCTCGCCGGCGAGACCATGATCGTCCGGCGTCATTGTGAGGCCCTGCCCGAGATCAGCCGCCACTTCACCGCGCGCGGCATCCGCCCATTCATGGCGGCCCGCACCGCCAACGACGATCGCGCCATTGCCTACGTTCGCGCAGGGCTCGGGATCACGGTGATGCCGCGCTGCTTCGCGAGCCCCGGGATTGCAATGCCGGCGCTGGCGGGTTTTTGCCTGACTCGCCGGATCGGCTTCTTCATGCATCCCGACAGCCGCGGCCGGGTGCGCGACAGCGTGACGGTCGAGCGGCTCGGCGCGGGTATTTGCGAACGGCAGTCCGCCTTGTCTTGAAGCAAGTGCGAACGTGGATGACTTTGCAGAGTAAAGGAACCTCTGATCAAGTCGGAGCTTC
>CAXTOI010000070.1:0-11270 GCA_964245645.1 uncultured Novosphingobium sp.
AGCAAAGAAAGAAGCCCAAGCCCGGGTCAAGCCCGGGCCGACGGGGGTGTTATCCAGGTGAAGGTCCGACTTGATCAGAGATTCCCAAGGTACGACGGGATACTTCGTTCTGCAGCAAGCCCGCGCTTGTATCGGCACGGCCGGCGAGCAATCGCGCCGATCTAACATTCCGCCATAGCGGACGTGAAAAACACCATCTCCGTCGGGTTTCTCCGACGTTTGTTGGCGATGGCCCCTTTGCGATCGGGCTTTGGCGCGCTAACGGACTTTGCCGCAATATCTGAAAGGACTCATACTCAATGAATAACAGTGATCTGGCTGACACGCTCGCCGCCGCCAACGAACTGACCAAGGTCGAAGCTCGCAAGCTCGTTGACGGCATCTTCGCTGCCATCGCCGATGCCGCCGCCAAGGGTGAAGAAGTCTCGCTGAACGGCTTTGGCAAGTTCAAGGTCAAGGATTCGCCCGCTCGTGAAGGCCGCAACCCTTCGACCGGCGAGACCATCAAGATCGCTGCTTCGCGCAAGCTGAGCTTTGCTGCCGCCAAGGCGGTCAAGGACAAGCTCAACGGCTGAGAGCAAGTTCATCGAGGTGCGGCGCATCGCAAACATGCCGGGCGCTGCACCTCGACCAATCGTTCGAATATGCGGATGAACGAAAACGACCTGCCGGTCTGCATAGCCGCGCTATATCGATTTGCGCGCATCGCGGTTGGCTCCGACGAGATCACCGCGTTGCGGGACAAGCTGGCGCGATTGTGCGCCGCCCGCGGCGTCAAGGGTACGTTGCTGCTTGCCCGCGAGGGCATCAATGGCACCATCGCCGGCTCGGACGAGGCCATCGCGGAGGTGCTGGACGAACTGCGCCGTTTGCCCGGCTGCGCCGATCTCGAAGCCAAATTCTCGCGCGCCGGCACGATCCCGTTCCACCGCATGAAGGTGCGGGTGAAACGCGAAATCGTCACCATGGGCCAGCCCGACATCGATCCTTTGGCCGGCGTCGGCAGTTATGTCGCCCCGCAGGATTGGAATGCGCTGATCGCGGCGCCGGGTACGATCGTCATCGACACCCGCAACGATTACGAAGTCGCCGTCGGCAGCTTCGCCGGCGCAATCAACCCGAACACTCCTACATTCCGCGATTTTCCCGCATGGTTCCGCGCCGAACGCACCCGTCTGCTGGGCAATGGAAGCCCGCCCAGGATCGCCATGTTCTGCACCGGCGGCATCCGCTGCGAAAAATCCACCGCCTTCCTCAAGGCCGAAGGCCTCGATGAGGTCTATCATCTGCAGGGCGGCATCCTGAAATATCTTGCAACCGTGCCTGCTGCTGACAGCCTGTGGCAAGGCGAATGCTTCGTCTTCGATTCCCGCGTCAGCGTCACTCATGGGTTGGAGCGAGGCACGCTGGGCTTGTGCCACGCCTGCCGCCGCCCGACCGATGCCGCCGATCGCCTGTCGCCATTGTATGAGGAAGGAGTGAGTTGCCCCGCCTGCCATGCCCAGCGCAGCGACACCCAGCGCAACGGGTATCGCGAACGCCAGCGGCAGGAACGCTTAGCCGCCACGCGCGGACAGATGCATATCGGCTCGCAAGATTACGATTGAGAACAGATACGAGGGGCAACGCCCAGGCGATTGCCCTCGCATCCCATGCTTCAGCTACATATATTCAAACTCAGTGCATCCCATTCTGATTGGCCATGGCCGCCTGCCGGGCCTTATGCTTGTAATATTCATGCGCGGCGATGCAGCCGCCCACGGCGCCCACGACCGCGTGATGATGCATGTAATGCCCGGCAACGCCGCCGGCGACGGCGCCGCGTATACAGCCTTTGGCCATCACTTCACTGGGCGCGGCGGTCATGACGAGCGCAGCGGACAGGGCCAGAGGGATAATCTTGTTCATGAACATTCTCCAAAACTGCATAAATCGACCTGAACCGGCAAGTGCCGGCATGCCGATGTCAGCGCTGTAAACCGATGCGGCAGGGCTGTCATCCGCCATATCGGCAGCGGCGATGACCCGGCAATACGTCAGCGCGGTTGCGGCGCGCGAGCGCGCGCTTTAGAGCGACGCGATGCCAGACACACTCAAGATCACGCTTGCCCAGATGAACCATGCCGTGGGCGATCTCGCCGGCAATGCCGCAGCCATGGTGGCGGCGCGGGGCAAGGCGGCTGAAGAAAAAGCCGATTTGATCGTCTTTCCGGAACTGAACCTGATCGGCTACCCGCCCGAGGACTTGATCCTGAAGCCGGCGCTGATCGAGCGGGCGGCCGCCGAACTGGAAAAGCTGGCGCAGGCGACCGCTGCGGCCGGGCCGGCGATGCTCGTGGGCAGCGTCTTCGTGCAGGATGGTGCGCTACATAATGGCATGGCGCTGCTCGACGGCGGCAAGGTGGTGGCTACGCGGTTCAAACATGAGCTGCCCAATTACGGCGTCTTCGATGAGCCCCGGGTGTTTCAGCCAGGGCCGTTGCCCGAGCCGATCATCTTTCGCGGAACAATGATCGGGGTGCCGATCTGCGAAGATATCTGGCATCCCAACGTCTGCCGTCACTTGGCCGATTTCGGTGCGGAATTGCTGCTTTGTCCTAACGGCAGTCCGTATGAGATCGACAAGGACGCGCTGCGCATCGATGGCGTGGCGAAGCGGCGCGCGGTCGATACCGGGCTGCCGCTGGCCTATCTCAATCGCGTCGGCGGGCAGGACGAACTGGTGTTCGACGGCGCCAGCTTCGTCGTCAATGGCGATGGCGGCCTGGCTGTGCAGATGAAGGATTGGCAGGAGGAACAAGCCCTCACCCGCTGGACCAAGACCGCGCAGGGCTGGCGCTGCGACCGTGGCAAGATCGCGCAATTGGCCGGGCATCCCGAAGATGTCTATTGCGCGATGCTGCTGTCGTTGCGCGACTATGTGAACCGCAATGGCTTTCCCGGCGTGGTCCTGGGGCTGTCTGGCGGGATCGATTCGGCGGCCTGCGCGGCGATCGCGGTCGATGCCTTGGGGGCGGACCGGGTATGGTGCGTGATGCTGCCCAGCCGTTTTACCAGCGCCGAGAGCCTGCACGATGCCGAACAATGCGCGCGGGCGCTCGGTTGCCGCTACGACACCATTCCGATCGCGCCCGCGGTCGGTGCTTACGGCGAAATGCTGGGGCCGGTGTTCGGCAATCGCGCGCCTGACCTGACCGAGGAGAACCTGCAATCGCGGATTCGTGGCACTACGCTGATGGCGCTGTCCAACAAATTCGGCCCGATGTTGATGACCACCGGCAACAAGAGCGAAATGAGCGTCGGTTATGCCACGATCTATGGCGACATGGCCGGCGGCTATAATCCGCTGAAGGATGCCTACAAGGAGACCGTATTCGCCTTGTCGCGCTGGCGCAATGGCGCGAAGCCGCGCATCGCGCTGGGACCCGACGGGGTGGTGATACCCGAGAATATCCTGGTCAAGCCGCCCAGCGCGGAGTTGCGCGATGACCAGAAGGATGCTGATTCGCTGCCCCCCTATGAAGTGCTCGACCCGATGCTGCGGGGGCTGGTCGAACAGGAGAAAAGCGTCGATCAGCTTCAGCGCGAGGGTTTCGACCGTGAGACGCTGGTACGGATCGAGCGGCTGCTACATCTGGCCGAATACAAGCGGCGCCAGGCACCTCCGGGCGTAAAGCTGGGTAGCCGCAATTTTGGCCGCGACCGGCGTTATCCGATTACGCAGGCGTTTCGGACGGCGTGACTGGTATTTCTTCGCCTTTATGCTATATGTGATAGGTCATGACGAAACAAGCGTCCTCTATTTCGGCCATTTTCGCGGCACTTCCCGCCGTTCAAGATGCAGTTCGAACAGACATTGCCGAGCGTATCTTGGCGGGCGAAATAATTGGGCGCGTCGAGGGCGACAGGATCATATCCACTGTTCCCACCGCCGGTGACCTTGCAGAGCGTCGCAGGCAGATTATGGAACGTCATGCCAGCGAACTCGGTGTTGTGATCGGCTCCGTCTACAAATTCCAAGCCTGAAAAGATGCCGATCCTGACGGTGATCGCCGGACCGAATGGTTCGGGAAAATCGACGCTGACCACTTTGCTCACGAACCAGGGGATTGCGTTCGGCGAATATCTCAACGCCGACGATATCGCTGGCGAGCTTTCGGGCTCGCCCGAATGGGTTTCGCAACAGGCGCAGCAGATCGTGCGCGACCGGCGGGACTTGGCATTGCACGAAGGTCGCGACCATGCCTTCGAGACGGTGATGTCCCATACCTCCCATATAGAATACATGACCCGCGCAGCGGAAAGCGGCTTCGAAGTAAGGCTGTTTTTCGTTGGTACGGAAAACCCGGTCATCAATCTCGATCGGGTTTCCAACCGGGTGCTTCGTGGCGGTCATCCGGTGCCATCCGATCGCATAGTTGCCCGCTACCAGCGTTGCCTGGACAATCTGCCGGCGGCGATCGCGGCCGCAGACCATGTGGAGATCTTCGATAACAGCACGATCGACCAGCCGCTGGCCTGGATCGCGTCCATCGCCAGGATGCCATCTGGGGATTTTGATTTTACCTGGCATAAAATAGGCAAATCGCCGGTCTGGTGGCTGGAAATCGTGCTGAAATTGAGGGCTCGGCCATGACCACCGTCACCCGCTTCGCTCCCTCGCCGACGGGGCAACTGCACATCGGCAATATCCGCAGCGCGTTGCAGAACTGGCTGCTGGCGCGGCGGGATCAGGGACGGTTCCTGCTGCGGATCGACGATACCGACGCGGAACGCAGTCGCGAGGACCATGTCGAGGCGATCCGCGCTGATCTCGCCTGGCTGGGGCTGCATTCCGCCGGCGAGGAGCGCCAGTCGGCGCGTGGCGATCTCTATGAGGCGCAGTTTCAGCGGCTGGTCGCGTCGAACCGCGTTTATCGCTGCTACGAATCCGCGCAGGAACTGGAGCTGAAGCGCAAGGTGCAATTGGGGCGCGGCCTGCCGCCGATCTACGATCGCGCTAGCCTGGCGCTGACCGCGGCCGATCACCAAGCCCATGCAGCTGCCGGGGAGCACGCGCATTGGCGCTTTGCGCTCGACCATGCCGAACCGATCGCCTGGCATGACGCGATCCGCGGCGACCAGCACTTCGATCCGCGGCAGATTTCCGATCCGGTGATCCGCCGCGCCGATGGCTCGTGGCTTTATATGCTGCCATCGGTGATCGACGACATTGCCATGGGCATTACGCAAGTGGTGCGTGGCGAGGATCACGTCAGCAATACCGCTACGCAACTGCAGATGTTTACCGCGCTTGGCGCTGCCCCGCCGGCCTTCGCCCATGCTGCGCTGCTGGTCGGCGCCGAGGGCAAGCTGTCAAAGCGGCTCGGCTCGCTGGGCATGGCCGAATTGCGCGAGCAGGGGATCGAGCCCGAGGCGCTGGTCGCGATGCTGGCGCGGTTGGGCACCAGCGATCCGATCGATCCGGCGCTGGATGCCGATGCGCTGGCAGCCGGCTTCGACTTGTCGCACTTCGGCCGCGCGCCCGCGCGTTTCGACGAGGCCGAACTGAAGCGGGTCAACGCCGCCGTGCTCCACCATCTGCCCTATGCTCGCGTCGCCCGCCAGTTGCCGCACGGTATGAGCGAGGCGGCATGGCAGGCGATCCGGCCCAATCTGACCACGTTGGCCGAAGCAGCGGAGTGGTGGCAAGTCATCACCGGGCCAATCACTGCGCCGGCCGTCGATGCCGAAACACGCACCTTTCTGCATGAAGCCGCCGAGATCGCAGCGGGCGTCGATTGGAGCGATGGCGCGTGGGCCGCGCTGACCGGCGCGCTGAAGGAGCGCACCGGGCGCAAGGGCAAGGGGTTGTTCCTGCCGTTGCGTCAGGCGCTGACCGGGCATGACCACGGCCCGGACATGGCCACGCTGCTGCCGCTGATCGGGCAAGAGGCGGCGTTGGCGCGGTTGTCGAGCTAGCGTGATGCGAAAAGGTCGCTGCCAGTGTTTACAGCGACAGGAACAGCCCCGCCAGGGCAGCGCTCATCAGATTGGCCAGACTACCGGCTAACAGGGCCTTCACGCCCAACCGCGCGATCATCGGGCGCTGGTTGGGGGCGAGGCCGCCGGTGACGGCCAGCTGGATCGCGATCGAGGAGAAATTGGCAAAGCCGCACAAGGCGAAAGTGACGATCGCCACCGTCTGTCGTGACAAGTCGCTCGATTTGCCGAGTTCGATGAAGGCGACGAATTCATTAAGCACCAGCTTGGTGCCGAACAAGCCGCCGGCGCGCATGGCCTGAGGCCAATCCGGCGCGCCCAGCAGGCGGAATATGGCCGCAAAGACATACCCCAGCAGCAGCTGGAACGACAGTTCGGGGTGGCCGAACCAGCCGCCGATCCCGCCCAGCAGGCCATTGGCCAGCGCCATCAGCGCGACGAACGCCAGTACCATGGCGGCCACCGCGACCGCCAGCCGCACCCCGGTTTGCGCGCCTTCGCCGGCAGCCATGAGGATATTGGCGGGGCGATCTTCGGCAGGCAACGCGTGCATCGCGACTTCGACCTGGAGCATGTCCCGCGGGTCGGGCATGATGATCTTGGCCATGCAGATCCCGCCGGGCGCCGCCATGAATGCCGCGGCCACGAGATAATCGATGCGCACCCCCATCGCTGCATAGGCGGCCAGGATCGTGCCCGCGACCCCAGCCATGCCGACGCTCATCACGCAGAACAATTGCGCAGGCGACAGCGCGGCGAGATAGGGCCTGATGACCAGCGGCGCTTCCGACTGGCCGACAAAGATATTGGCCGCGGCGTAAAGCGATTCCACGCGGCTGATGCCGGTGATGCGCTCCAATGCGCCGCCGATCCAGCGGATCGCCAGCGGCATCACGCCGACGTGGTAGAGAACGGCGATCAGCGCGGCGAAGAAGACGATCGTCGGCAAGGCGGAAACGGCGAAACTGGCGCCGCCCATGTCCGGCCGTGCCAATGGCCCGAGCAGGAACATGGTGCCGGCATGCGCATAGCCGAGCAGTCCGGCCACGCCGCGCGCCACCCATTGCAGCGCGCGATTGCCTGCCGGAACATACAACACCAATGCCGCCAATCCGGCCTGCAGCGCAAACGCTGCCCCGACGATGCGCAGGCGGATGGCCCGGCGATCGTCGGACAGCAGCACGGCGACCCCCAGGATCAGCAGCATGCCGAGCAGGCTATCGATGATGTGCATGTCCGGCAGCGCCCCCTCCGCCGCATAGTAGGAAGTGGCGCGCACTCCGTCGAGGGGCGAGCCTGCTTGTTCTTGGCCCCCGCAGGCGTTAGGCGCGACAGCAACATCCACTGGAGCAATCACGCATGACCGATCTCGCCGCCGCCATCGAAGCCGCCTGGGACAGCCGCGACAGCGTGACCCCGGCCAGCAGCGATGTTGCCGTGCTGGTGGACCAGGCGCTGGACCTGCTCGATACAGGCCAGGCCCGCGTGGCGCAGCCCGACGGCAGTGGCGGCTGGATGGTCAACCAGTGGCTGAAGAAAGCGGTGCTGCTGTCGTTCCGGCTCCAGGACAACGGGGTGATCGAGGGCGGTGCAGCAGGTGCGCCGGCGTTCGACAAGGTGCCGCTGAAATTCGCCGATTGGGGAGAGAACCGCTTTCGTGAAGCCGGCTTTCGCGTCGTGCCCGGCGCGGTCGTGCGGCGCAGCGCCTATATCGCCAGGGGCGTGGTGCTGATGCCCAGCTTCGTCAATCTGGGCGCTTATGTCGGCGAGAACAGCATGATCGATACCTGGGCCACGGTCGGCAGTTGCGCCCAGATCGGCAGGAACGTGCATATCTCGGGCGGCGCCGGCATCGGCGGCGTGCTGGAGCCGCTGCAGGCAGGGCCGGTGGTGATCGAGGACAATTGTTTTATCGGCGCGCGTTCGGAGGTGGCCGAGGGCGTGGTCGTGGGGACCGGCGCGGTGCTGTCGATGGGCGTGTTCATCGGCGCTTCCACGAAAATCGTGGATCGTGCCACCGGCGAGATTCACATCGGCCGGGTCCCGCCTTACGCGGTGGTGGTGCCAGGCGCGCTGCCCGGCAAGCCGCTGCCCGATGGCTCTGCCGGGCCGTCGCTGTATTGTGCGGTGATCGTGAAGACGGTGGACGCGCAGACCCGGGCGAAGACCGGGATCAACGAGTTGCTGCGCGAATAGCGTGCTCTAATTGGCCTTGAGATAGGCAATCACATCCGCGCGATCCTGCGCATTGTCCAGCCCGGCGAAGGTCATTTTCGTGCCGGGGATGTCCGCGCTGGGGCTGGTCAGCCATTTGTCGAGCGATGCGGCGTCCCACTTGCCGCCATGATGCGCGACAGGATCGGAGAAGGCGTAGCCGCCCCGTCCCTTGCCGACGTCATCGCCAACCACATGGTACAAGTTCGGCCCAATACCGTTGGGGCCGCCGGCAGCGTTGTTATGACAGGAGCCGCAACGCTTGAACACGTCGGCGCCTTTGACCGGATCGCCGACCAGCGCCACGGCTGGGGCCGGGCCGGCATCGCCCAGCTTGCCGGTACCGGCGCCGGTGACCGGCGGCGGGGCTGCAGGCAGCGGCAGGTTGGAGCCCTGCGAATTAAGATAGACGATGACGTTGGCGCGATCCTGCGGGTTGTCGAGCCCGGCAAAGGTCATCTTGGTGCCCGGAGCAAAAGCGCGCGGATCGGTGAGCCACTGGTTCAGTAGCTTGAAATCCCACTTGCCGGCGTGTGCTTTCAATGCGTCGGAAAAGGCAAATCCGCCGCGCCCCTGCGCAATGGCGTCCCCGACCACGGCGTAAAGATCCGGGCCGATCCCGTTCGGCCCGCCCTGCGCGATGACATGGCACGACATGCACTTCTTGAAGACATTCGCGCCCGCAACCGGATCGGCCTTGGCCAGCAGGGCTTCGATCGGCACGGTCGCCACGGCGCCGCCGGCTTTCACTACGCCGGCAATCTCATAGCCCATCGTCTCGGGCCGCTGATCCTTGTCCGCGCGAAAATAATGGCTGCTGATGCTGGCAAGTCCAAGCGCCACGATGCCGGAAAACAAGGTCCAGCCGGCGATGGTATTGAAGCGATCGTCCATGAAATGCCCCGCGGGAGTTGCCCAATTCCTCGTGGCTCTAGTGGTCGAGAAAGCCGAGTGCAAGGGCCATTGCGGCTTGGCGATCATCCCTCTATTCGCTCGCCGGGTCATGCACAGCTTTCCCGAACCCGCCCTCGCGCTTGTCGCCCGGATGACCGCCGCCGCCGCCGCAAATCCGGCGCTCGCGGTGGCTTTTCAGGGTGCACCCGGCTGCAATGGCCATCGCGCCGCGCTGGCGTATGCGCCGGGCTGCCTGCCGATGCCGTGCTTCAGTTTCGAGGATGCACTCGATGCGGCGAAAGAGGGTCGCGCCGCGCGCGCGATCATACCCCTCGAGAACTCCCAGCATGGCCGGGTTGCGGATATCCATTTCCTGCTACCGGAGAGCGGCCTGGCGATCGTCGGCGAGCATTTCCTGGCGATCAACCACAGCCTGATGGCGCTGGGCGCGGGGCCTTTCGTCGCTGCCTACAGCCACCCCCAGGCGCTGGGCCAGTCGCGGCATTATCTGCGTGCGCGCAACATCGTGCCGATGGCTTATGCCGATACCGCCGGCGCCGCGGCGCTGGTGCGCGAAATGAACGATCCACAGGCCTGTGCCATTGCCCCCCCGCTGGCCGCGGAATTGTATGGGCTCCAGATCGTCGAGGATAATGTCGAGGACGCCGCGGACAATACCACGCGCTTCGTCGTGCTGGCGCGCGATCCGCTCGATCCGGCGGGCCTGGCTGGCGGGGGTAATGTGATGACGACCTTCATCTTCGAAGTCCGCAATGTGCCGGCGGCGTTGTACAAGGCGCTGGGCGGTTTTTCGACCAATGGCGTCAACATGACAAAGCTGGAAAGCTATCAGCAGGGCGCCAGCTTCGCCGCGACGATGTTCTTTGCCGATATCGTCGGCGCGCCGGGCGATCCGGCGGTCGATCGCGCCTTCGAAGAGCTGGCGTTCTTCTGCAAGGAACTGCGCCAGTTGGGCAGCTATGCCCAAGCGCGCCCGCGCGGATAGCCCAAGCGCGCCAGCGCAAATAGCCAGGGACCTTGCCAGTCGCAGGCGCCCATGCCACCAAGCGGGCGTGGCCAATCAGCAAGCAGGCGCGGCAGTGGGACAGGCATCCAGCCAGTGGCAGGCGCTGCGTGCGGCGACCGATCTGCAGTTCGCGCCGGTGCCTCTGCCGCCGCCGCCGCCACCCTCTGTGCCGGGTTGGCTGCAGGCGCTGGGGCGCGCGCTGGATTTCATCTTCAGGCCTCTGGCCCAGGCGCTGGGTATCGCCTGGCCGGTGATGCAATGGCTGCTTATCGGCGCAGGCGCTGTGGTGCTCGCGCTGCTGATATGGCGTATCGGCCTCGAATTGTGGCGCAAATCCCGCGCGCGAACGCCGGCGGTAGCGGCCGAATGGACCCCGGATCGCGCTGCGGCTACCGCCCTGCTTGAAGATGCCGACCAACTGGCGCAGCAGGGCCGCTATGACGAGGCGGCGCATTTGTTGCTGCTCCGCAGTTGTGACCAGATCCGCGCCCATCATCCCGGCTGGTTGCATCCGGCGAGTACCGCGCGCGAAATCGCCGCCTTGCCCGCGCTGCCGGCGCCGGCGCGGTCCGCCTTTGCGGTCATTGCCGATCGCGTCGAGGCCAGCCGTTTTGCCTTGCGCGCGCTGATCGAGACGGATTGGCAGGCTGCGCGGAATGCTTATGCGCAATTTGCGCTGCAAGCGCCGGGCACGGCATGAGCGAAGCGGCTCAAACGGGCGCCTTCTCTGCGCGCGCCGGCATTGCGCTGGTGGTTGGGGGCGCAGCGCTGTTCGTGGCGCTGTTGTGGATGATCGGTACCGGCTGGGGCTTTGAAAACTTCAACGACGGCGGGGGCCATGCCGGCGGCAAGGGGTTGAACGGGTTTGCCGGGCTGGTGCAACTGGCGACGGCGGATGGCTGGAATACCACGCTGGCCCGCGATGACGCGGCGTTGAACCAGCCGGGGCTGCTGGTGCTGACCCCGGCAGTCGATGCGCCGGGCAAGGAAATTGCGCGCATCGTCAGCCGCCATCGCCGACCGCGCCGCCTACCGCGCGTGGTGGGCCGCCCACCCGGCGTTCGCGGGCTCCGACGACGACCGGGAGCTGCTCGACGCCTACGCGGACTACGACCTGACCGGGGAGGCGCCGGCGCTGCGCTCCTCGGTGAAT
>CAXTOI010000071.1:0-11214 GCA_964245645.1 uncultured Novosphingobium sp.
GGTGGAGATGATTACCGTTTATTACGCCGCGAGCCCCAACGTGTTCAAGGTCCTGATCGCCTTGGAAGAGCTTGGCTTCGCTTACGAAAAGGTCACAGTCAATCTTCGCGTCGGTGCTCAATTCGAGCCGGAGTTTCTGGCGATCAGTCCCAATAATCGTGTACCAGCGATTGTGGATCACGCGCCGGCGGACGGCGGTGAGCCGGTTTCTGTGTTCGAGTCCGGCGCCATCCTGCTCTATCTGGCTGAAAAGGCGGGCAAGCTGCTGCCGCAGGACATGCGGACACGCACCCAGGTCTATTCCTGGATTATGTGGCAGATGGCCGGCCAGGGTCCGATGCTTGGCCAACTCGGTCATTTCCGCAACTATTCCAAGGAAAAGCTGCCTTACGCGATCGAGCGCTATCACAAGGAAGGCAACCGGCTTTACGGCGTGCTCGACCGGCGCCTTGCTGACCGCGAGTATGTCGTTGGTGACAGCCTGTCGCTGGCGGACATCATCTGCTGGCCGTGGATCATGTTCCGCACCCAGCATGACATGAAGCTGGCGGATTATCCCCATCTGGGCCGTTGGTTCCAGACGCTGGAGCAGCGGCCGACCTTCGTGCGGGCCCTGGATGGCTATGTCGTGTCCGAGCCTCCCCAGTTCGACGATCTGGCGCGCAAGAACCTGTTCGGGCTGACCGTTTGATCGCATGATCTCATACCAACAGCGGCAGGAGCGCGTGGATAGTCTCGATTTTGGGGGCCGAGAATACGATGCTAGAGTAGAGTCATTCCGTTAGATCGAGGCGGTCAAACTCCTCCCCCGTGAGGGGGAGGTTGGGTGGGGGCGTACAACGCCAGCGTCGACGCACGGCTTCGCCGTGCTCCCCCACCCACGCTCAGAGTCACGTGCCTCTGAGCGTCCCTCCCCGTTGGGGAGGGGAGCTTATGGCGATTCAACTTATCTCGGAAAGACTCTAGCTGCTTATCGCACGGGTCGCGATGTGAAAGTCAGGTTCGGGCAATTGCGCCCATTGCTCATCGATGTCGTTCACGCGGTCACTAACCTCGGTTCAGACTTGGCGAACTGGCTAAGCCAGCGCGCCGCCGTCGACGACCAGTTCCGCCCCGGTCACGAAGCTGGCGTCGTCCGACGCCAGGAACAGACTGGCATGTGCCACCTCGATCGGCTTGCCCAGGCGCTTCATCAGGGTTCGAGAGGCCATTTCATTGAGATCGGCCGGGTTATATCCGCCGTTGATCATCGGGGTTTCGATCGGCCCCGGCAGGACCGTATTCACTCTGATGCCATCGGCTGCAAGGTCATGCGCCGCTGATCGGGAAATGCCGCGAATCGCCCATTTTGCCGCGCGATACGCCAGGAGACCAGGCCCGCCGCGCAGGCCGGTGGTCGAAGCGATGTTGACGATCGATCCTGCCCCCGCCCGCCGCATCGGCGCGATCACGGCCTGGATGCCGAACAGCACGCCATGCTGGTTGACCGCAACATGCCGGTCGAAATCCGCCTGCGTCACCTGCTCGATCGACCCCGTCGAGAAATAGCCGGCGTTGTTGACCAGGATATCCAGGTGGCCAAACCGCGCCTCGGCGGCAGCGGCCGCCGCCTGCCACGCCGCCGGCGCCGAAATGTCTAGCGGCACGAACAGCGCACCCGTCAGCTCGGCGGCGATCGCCTCGCCCCGCGCCTGGTTCAAGTCTGCGAGCACGATATCGGCCCCCTCGCGGTGAAACAGTCGCGCCGTCGCCTCGCCCATGCCACTGGCTGCGCCGGTAATCAGCGCGACCTTGCCGGCTAGGCGCCCCGATGGTGCAATCATCGCGCGAACCCGTGCCGCGCTTATTCGGCCGCCACGGCCGGGGCCGACCCACGCAAGAAGCTTGGCCCCAAAAAGCCCTGGTTGCGGATATGCGCATGCTGCGATGGGCCGCCATAGCTCCACAGGCCCGTCAAGGCGCCGCCATCGACATCGAGCGCGATGCCGGTGATGAAGCCGGCTGCATCCGAAGCCAGGAACAGCACGGCCTGCGCGACATCCTCGGGCCGTCCGGCACGCTGGATCGGCTGCAGCCGGGCCAGTTGCGCCTCGAGTTCGGCCGGCGGCAGCGGGCTCGCGCGCATCGGCGTCAGGATGTCGCCCGGGCAGACGCAGTTCACCCGGATATTGTCTTCGGCCAGTTCGATCGCCGCGGATTGCGTCAGGCTGACGACGCCCGCCTTGGCCGCGCTATAGGCCGGCAATCCGCGAATTCCGCGCCGTGCCGCCAGCGAGGAGGTGGAGATGATCGCGCCGCCGCCCCGCGCCCGCAGCAACGGGATTGCGGACCTGATCCCCAGGAACACCGAGCGCAGGCCAATCGCCAGGGACTTGTCCCAGTCTTCCACCGGGGTGGTTTCCAGCGGCCCGATCGCGCCACTGTAGCACGCATTGTTGTAGAGGATGTCCAGGCCGCCGAACCGGTTGCCTGCTGCGGCCACCAGCCGTTCGACCTGCGCTTGTTCGGTCACATCGGTGGCGACGAAGGCGGCGTCCACCCCATGCGCGCGGCACAGTTCGACGGTTTCGGCACCGCCGGCGGCGTTGATATCGCCGCCCACGACGATCGCTCCTTGAGCCGCAAAGGCGACTGCAGTCGCGCGGCCGATGCCACTGGCCGACCCGGTGATGATCGCGATCTTGCCCTCGAGAACTTTCGTCATGACCACTCCACCAACGTTCCGGCCGCAGGTTCAGCGGCGTGTTTCAGCAAGCCTAAGCGGCCGTCTACTGGTTGACAACTCTTTTCAACAGATGCACCTATCAGTTTGGATGCCGCCAAGACATAGCGCGAATGGCGCGATTGCAGCAATTAAGGTCTGATCATGCCGTTGGTCGTATTGAGTTTCTACAAGCGCAAACTCGGCATGAGCCAGGAAGACTACATCGCCTATTGGCGCGATATCCATGGGCCGATGCTGCGCGATACGCCGGAGATCGCGCGCTACCTCGCCCGCTATGTCCAACACGACCTGCGTGCCAACGATGCGCAATCGACTGTCGCCCGGCTCGAATTCGATGGCATGTCCGAGGTCTGGTACAAGGAAGGCGCCGATCGCAGCGCGCTTTTGGTTGAGCCGTTTTTCCTGGAGCGGATCGTGCCGGACGAGCCGAATTTCATCGACATTTCCGCAACGCGCTATTCGGTCTATTCGACGCCATCGATTATCATCGGGTAATCTCGCCGCTACGGACGAAACAGAATCGTTGCAAAAACGAAACGAGTCCAAACCGGCACAGATGCGCGATTGGTTCACCCATATGCGATAGCCCTGCCCTCAAGGGAGAGGAGTTTTACCGCCTCGATCTAAAACGGAAAGACTGTGCTGACGGCAAGCGCGGCGTCGCTGTCTGCGCCATCCGGGAGGCGAACCTGTGGCCGGATAGCGCGATAGGCCCTGGAGATCGCCGCCGCCGCGGACCGATGGCTTCGCGTTGCCCGACCTACGCAAGGAGAGCGCGGCGCATCGGTGCGCGGCCCAACGCGAAGCTCATGCAGGCAACCGCGCCGAACAGAGCATAGGCGATGCCGAGCGCGCGCTGGATGTGATCCGGGCCGACGACATGATCGCCGATCCACGCAACGAGAAACGGCCCCGTCACGATCCCGAACAGCGCGATCACCATCAGGTAGATCGCCGACACCCGTCCGCGAAGCGCGGGCGGCGTCACGAGCTGGATCGCGGCCGCCGACACGCCTGCGAAATTTGAGAGCATCAGCACCGGGACCATCAACAGCAAATATGCCGCGGCGTTCGTAGCCGCCGCGGCCGCGGCACCGCACAGCGCAATCGCCGGCGCGGCGACCATGAAATAGCGCAGATGTGCGTCCGGCCGGCCCCGTGCGAACATCCGGTCGACGAGTGCTCCGTTGAGCAGCAATCCGGCGATGCTGGTCGATACGCCGACCACGCCGAGCGCGAAGCCGATGCGGGAGAGCGGCCAGCCGTAACCGCGGTTCAGCACCGACGGAGCCCACGACATGGTGGCGTAGGCAATCGCCGTCATGCAGGCGAAGCCGGTAAAATGGCAAGCGAAGAAACCGATCCGGGACACCAGGAACCGCCACACTGCGGCCCAGTCGGCGGCATCGCCGGTCGTGCTTCCAGGAGCCGTCCGACGCGGCTCGGGAATCGCGAAGATCAGGAAGCAGAACAAGAGTCCCGGCAATCCGGTGAGGAACAGCACCGCCTGCCAAGGGCGCAACAGTCCGAAGATCGGGAGCGACAGCCCGTCGCCGATATTGCCGATCAATATGCCCGTGATCACCAGCGCGAGCCCGGCCCCGACCGAAGACCCGATCGAATAGATCGACAGGACCAGCGCGAGCCGCCGGCGCACGAAAAGATCGCTGATGATCGAATAGGCCGCCGGTGCGAGCGCAGCTTCCCCGAGGCCGACGAATATGCGCGCGGCGAGCAGTTCCGCGAAGCTGTTCGACAGGCCCGAAGCGGTCGCCGCCAGTCCCCAGGCAAAGACACCCGAGAATATCACCCATCGGCGCGAGTAGCGATCGACCGCCTGCCCGATGGGGATGGCGAACAGGCCGTAGAGCAACGCGAACGCCAGGCCCTGAAGCAGGCTCACCTGCGTGTCGGAGATGTGCAGATCGGCTTTCAATGGGCCGACCAGCAGCGAGATCACCTGCCGGTCGAGAAACGCGATCATCCCCAGCACCACGAGCAGCGCGACCGTCCACCAGGCGCGCGCGTCCGACGGTGAGTCGTCTGGCGTGGGCGCGTGGCCGGGGATCATGCGGGCGTTCCAGCGCCAGGCCAGTAGCGGTCGCGGATCAAGCGCTTGTGCAGCTTGCCCGTCTCCTGCCGCGGCAGCGATTGTACGAAGTCGATCGAACGCGGAACCTTCAACGTCGACAGATGCTCGCGGCAGTAGTTCCTCAGATCAGCGGCGAAGAGCGGCGTCGCATCGGCCCAGTTCAGCGGTTGTATCACCGCCTTCACTTCTTCTCCCATCTCCTCGTTGGGCACGCCGATCACCGCGACGTCGGCGACGCCGGGATGGATGATCAGCAGGTCCTCGATCTCCTGCGGGTAGATGTTCACCCCGCCCGAGATGATCATAAAGCTCTTGCGGTCGGTCAGGAATAGATACCCATCCGAGTCGAGATAGCCGATGTCTCCCAACGTCGACCAGTTCGGATGCGCGGGGTGGCGCGATCCGCGCGTCTTCTCGGGGTCGTTGAGATACTGGAAGTCCCAGCCGCCCTCGAAATAGATCAAGCCCGGCGATCCCGGCGGCAGAACCGTTCCTATGTCGTCGCAGATTTGGATCACGCCCCAGTTCGCGCGGCCGACTGAGCCCGGCTTGCGGAGCCATTCCTCGGACGTGATCGCGGTCGAGCCGTTTCCCTCGGACCCACCGTAATATTCAAATATGATCGGCCCGAGCCATTCGATGACGGCGTGTTTGATGGGCACGGGGCAGGGAGCCGCGGCGTGGATCACCGTCGCGAGTGTCGATACCGCGTAGCTCTGCCGCGTCTCGGGCGGGAGCCGAAGCAGACGGATGAACATCGTCGGCACCACTTGCGTCACCGATACGCGGTAGCGCTCGATCGAGGCAAGGAACGCCACAGGCTCGAACTTCGGCATGATCACCACGGTCGCGCCGAGCCGCTGCGCCATCGTGGTGAACACCAGCGGTGCGGTATGATAGAGCGGCGCGGGCGACAGATAGACACTTCGCTCGCCGATGCCGTAATTTGCGTGCAGCCCTTCGGCCACCAGATGCGCGTCGGTGACGAGCCCCTCAGGCAACGGCAGACGGACGCCCTTGGGTCGTCCGGTGGTGCCGGAGGAGTAGACCATGTGATAGCCGGGCCGTTCGTCCGCGATCGGCGTGGCCGGCTGCCGTGCGCGAATGGCCGCCCAATCCTGCGCTTCTGCGACGGGATCGCCGCACCAGAAGATGTGCGGAGCCTGATCGTCCGCGCGCAGCCGCGCCAGCAGCGCCGCCGCCGCCTCGACCCTGCCGCTCGTCAGCAGCAGCTTCGCCCCGGCGTCGCGCAGGATGTATCTGGCCTCCTCGGCCGTCAATGACGTCGAGAGCGGGGTCACATACAGTCCGGACCGTTGCGCCGCCCAATAGACCTCGTACCAGTGCAAGCTGTTCGGCAACCAGATCGCAACCGTGTCGCCGCTCGTGATCCCCAGCTGCCGAAACAAGTGCGCTCCCTGATTGGCGCGCTGCTCGAGCGCGCCGAAGGTGAGCGTTTCTCCTGTGTCGCTCATGATCGCGGCAGGCTTGCCGGGTGTCTGCCGCGCATGAAAGCGAGGATGCATGATTCTGAAAGCCTTTCAGCGCGGCGGTGCGGTAGCCGTCAAAACCGGTAGGTTCCCGCGATGCCATAGCTCCGCGGCGTAAACGACACCGTCACGCGCCGAGGATGTGCTTCGGTACATCGCGTGGACCTTATCCGTGAGGTGCGCGCAGACCGAAAGTTGCGGATGCGCGCCGATCTTATCGGCGAGCGCGGGCGCCTGCTGCGCATAACCCGGAGATACCGCAAGCGTCAGACCGCCTACAGCTAGGATCAAGCCCACGCGTGCCAATAGACCTCTCCATTTCATTTAACTGGCGCCGATCACGACACCGCCATGTCCGATTACCCCGGATCACGGACGCTGTTGAACCAATCACTTTATCTGTCAAGCATCGTTAATCGTGGGGGATTGGTTGAAGATACACGTGGAAATAGGACATGGCGCGCTCTGCGGTCAGGTTGGTGATCTGCCCGATGGTGCTACGAGAAACTTTCCGGCCGATTTCTCGTGTTTCCCGCATGACGCGATCATGCCCAATAACGTTATCGATCTGACCACTGTTTTGACGAAACTGGCCGCAGACGGCATCTGTGGCTACTGCGGCAGGGCGATTGGTGAACGCCTATCTGCAGATGCGGCACGATCCGCCGCGCCATTCGACCGTTGACTCACGGACCTGATCGATCCATCGAATTACGGAACAACACAGCATGTAGTCGAGCAAAAGGGCGGGTTCATCTGCGGCTCTTCCCGCAGAGGCTCCTTGTCAATCGCGATAACCGGCGTCACACGCGCATCGCTACGGGATAAGGATGATATTGGCCATTCCCCCTATCGCAACGGAAGAGGCCGGTGGTATCATCACCGTTACCATCAACAGGGAGTCGAAGCGCAACGCCATAAACGCTGAGATGAGGGATGTCCTCTGGACGCCACCAGGGCACTCGCGCTTCGCGACGATCTGCGGTGCATGATCATCACGGCGCGAGGCAGCTACCGGGGAGCACAGCGCGACGTAGACCGGCTCGTCAACACGACGCTGATCAACTCCGACGAGCATCGCGAGCAGATCCAACGCTATTCTGCCGACAGGGCGAAAGTTGACATGGTGCTGGCAATGACTGCAACCGCGCGATTTGGACGTGAAGTCGTCCGGGAGCACCGGTTGATGCGGCTCCGCCCGAAGCTGACCGTCGATGTCGCATGGAGCTGAAGATGACGCTGCACCACCGCCATCTAGATTGGGAGAAGACCGCGCCGTGCGAGCCGACGCTGCCCGCGCTCCTTTCCTGGGGGGCGGAGAACCACGGCGCGACCGATCTGCTCGTGCAGGACGACGCCCGGCTGACGTATTCCGGGGCGAAGGCGAGGTCGGCGGCGCTGGCCGCGAAGCTCCTGGATAATGGCGTCGGCAAGGGCGCGCGGATCGGCATTTTATTGCCCAACGGCAGCGAGTTCGTGGTGAGCTGGTTGGCGGTGGTTTGCATCGGTGCCGTCGCTGTCCCGATCAGCACGCTTTCGAGCGCGGCGGAACTCGCGCGCATCTTGCACTCTTCCGGCATATCGCTGCTGATCGGCACCGACTCGTTTCACCGCATCGACTTCGTCGAACGGCTTGAAGCGGCGCTGGGCTTGGCAGGCCGAAATCGCGCGATCGCCTCCCCGTCCGTGCCGCTGCTGAGAGAGATCTGGCTGTGGCGCGGAGAGGCGACATGGGCGTTCCCGATCGTCGCGGATGCCGGGAAGATCCAGGCTGAGATAGTCAAAGGGGCGCAGGCGAGCGTCCGGCCGGCCGACGAGGCGACGATCATCTACACGTCGGGCTCGACGTCGGAGCCAAAGGGGGTGCGGCACAGCCAAGGCAGCCTAATGCGCTCCTCGCGACGGTGGGCGGCATCGATGCCGTTCCAACAAGCCGACCGCCTCTTTGCAAACGCGCCGATGTTCTGGGTAGGCGGGTTAGTGACGTCGCTTCTCGCGATGATGCAGGTCGGTGCCACTCTCGTGACGAGCACAAGCTCGGACGCGTCCGTCATCCTGGACGCGATCGAGAAGGAGCGTTGTACGCTACTCCAGCTATGGCCGCTCCTCGCGCGGCGTCTGGTCCGGCACCCGAGCTTCCCACAGCGTGATTTCGGCGCGATGCGCGCGGCGACGGAGCTGTCGTTCGTACCGGCGGAACTCCGATCCGATGGGCCCAATGCGTTCGGTCTGGGGATGGGGATGAGGGAAACGGCGGGGCCGCATGCGCTGGCCATGGACAATGCGGATCGGAGATCCGACGGAGCGATGGGCGTGCTCGCTCCCGGCATGGAGCATCGCATCGTCGATCCCGAGAGCGGCGCGATCTTGCGACCGGGCGAACGTGGCGAACTCCACGTCCGCGGCGATACGATGATGCTCGGCTATGTCGGGCGCGATCCTTCGGAGACGTTCGACCGGGACGGTTGGTTCGCGACGGGCGATCTATGTTCCTTGCGCGACGATCATATCTTCTTCCACGGGCGGGCGGACGCGATGATCAAGACCGCGGGTGCCAATGTCTCGCCGCTCGAAGTCGAGGCGGCCCTGCTGACGATCGAAGGCGTCGGCGAGGCCTGCGTCGTCGGACTCCCGGACGCGGAGCGAGGACAGGTCGTCGGCGCGCTAGTGGTTGCGCTTCCAGGCATTGAGCTCGCGCAGGCGGACATCGTTCAGGGCGCTGCAAGTCTGCTGTCAGCTTACAAAGTGCCGCGCCGCCTGCTGATCATCGATGCGATGCCCATCACGGCGACCAATAAGGCCGACCGTCCCGCGGTGCAGCGAATGCTGGAAGCGGACAGCTAGGATGGTCCGCATCACCCCAAACCGACAGTCACCCTCGACGGAAGCGGGCCATCATCAAACCGCCTGACGTCGCTTGCCACCGTCTCCGCGACCCAGCCGCCGCCCAACACGCTCGCCCGCATAGAAACCGCCGCTTGACCTGGCACCGCGCCAAACTCCGGTGCGTCGGAATGATTGAACCAATGTTGTGTGATCGCACCTTCAAAACATTTTCCAGCAAACTGCTAAAGCGACCCCAGCAGCCGATCGGCCCGCTCGCGCCAGGCTTCGGCCAGCACCGGGAGCGCCACGAGTTCGCGCAGAGCCTCGGGCTCGTGCGATCTTCCGCCGATCAGCACCGCAAACAAGCGCGCCAGGCTCCACGCGGGCAGCCCGCGTTCGACCAGCGCCAGGCGGTCGCCCGCGGCGGCGTGGCCGGGTTCCAGCACGCGGTAGTACCAGCCGGCGCGGCCGGTGCGAACTACGCGCGCGGTCATATCGGCGCGGCCGAAGCGATGGCTGAGTTTCCAGCACGGCTGCCGGCCATGGCTGACCTCGATCAAGGCGGTGCCCAGCCGAAAGCGGTCGCCCAGCCAGACATTGTCTTCGGTCAGCCCCAGCGTCGCGATGTTTTCGCCAAAGCCGCCCGGCTCGGCCAGCAAGCGATGCTCGCCCATCTGGCTGCGCCAGAAGGCGTAATGTTCGAACGGATAATGGTGGATCGCCTTGTCCGCTCCGCCGTGATGGACGAGGTCGGCTTGTTCGTCACCGGCCAGGCCCTGGCGCGTAATCGCCACTTGGCCGATAATCGGCGCCTTGGCGATCGCGCTGGGCTGGTCGGGCGCGCGAAAGGCGCGAACCTGGCCGGTCAGGAGCGCCAGCACCTCGGCATCGTCCGCTTCTTTCAGGACCGGTTGGGCGGCATCAGGCATGGCGCAGGATGCCAGCGCAATCTCGCGAGGACAAGGCTGATGCTGCTCAAGCTTCCAGTTCGACGTCCCAATACAGCCAGTCGCGCCAGGTGTCGTGGAGATGGCCGGGCGGAAAGGCGCGGCCGCGTTCCTGCAATTGCCAGCTGGTCGGGCGGATCGGCTCGACCAGCAGCGGCATTTTGGCCTGCCTGGGGGTGCGGCCGCCCTTGCGCATATTGCAGGGCGCGCAAGCCGTGGCCACATTTTCCCAGCTGGTGCGCCCGCCCAGCCGGCGCGGAATGACATGATCGAAGGTGAGGTTCTGCGGCGACCCGCAATATTGGCACGCGAAACGATCGCGCAAAAACAGGTTGAAGCGGGTGAAGGCAGGAAATTCGGACGGCTTCACGAATTGGCGCAGCGCAATCACCGACGGCAATTGCATCCGCAGATTGGGCGAATGCACTTCGCGCTCATAGCTGGCGACGATATCCACCCGCTCCAGAAACACCGATTTGATCGCGGTCTGCCACGGCCACAAGCTGAGCGGGTAATACGACAGCGGCGTATAATCGGCATTCAGCACCAGCGCCGGACAATTGTCCAAATGCCGGGTGGAGCCGCCGTGATGGCCGCCCTGCCCCGCGCTGCGACCTTCAGCCGCGCGCTCTATCAGCTCTGCGTTGAGCATGGCCTGAGCTGGCAACGACAAGTGACGGTTTGACGACAATGCATGCCGGAGGACACAACACGGCAAAGGCGGCGACGTCAAGACAGCGGTGCGAGAATCCACAGCCGGGCGAGCTGACCAGGCGTGCGCATGCCATCCGATGCGCGTCTCCGCCGTCAGCCAGCCGCCGTGCCTGGCTGCAACACCACATGCACTGCTCGATCTCGCGATGAAAACTGGCCGCCAGGCGAGCCACAGGTGAATATCGACAGTGAAAGGAAATTCCACACTCGCGGGATCCCTGCGGCCTAGCGAGCGCGATCAAAGCTTGCTCGAGCGTTGCTGCGGTTCGCAACAGATATCGACATTAAGCGCCATGGGGCTCCATTAATGCCGCGCTGGCTCGTGATGCAGAGCGGTGAGCCAACTTGGAGCGGGTGAAGGGAATCGAACCCTCGTATTCAGCTTGGGAAGCTGCTGCTCTACCATTGAGCTACACCCGC
>CAXTOI010000072.1:0-6943 GCA_964245645.1 uncultured Novosphingobium sp.
CCCCAGAGGAGGAGGATTTTAAGTCCAATTTCTGGCACGATGCTCTAACCAACATCGGCAAGATAAGCCTTTGCAGTCGCACAATACCAATCGGTGAAGCGCATGGCTAAACTCTCTGCCTCGACCGAATACGGCCCGGGCGTATAGCCGGGACTATTGACCCCGCGCTGGTTGTTTTCCGCCAGCGCGCGGTCCTGCAGGTTGGTCGCCGTCCACATGGCGATCAGATTGTCGACGTCGTAGTCTACGCCCTCCACCGCATCCTGGTGAACGTACCACTTGCCCCAGACGTGCGTCTCGGTCGGCGAAACCGGCATCGCGCTGAACATGAACACGTGGTCGGCGGTCGCGTGCATGAAGCAATGCGGATCGATCGCCAGGCGCACCGAGCCGATCGAGCCGCCGTTGCGATCGCACATCAGCTTGCCGACGATATGCCCGCCGTCCAACGATAGCGACGTGACCTCGGGATTGAGGGCGAAGCGGGCGAGTTGCCACCAGTCGCCCTCGATCGCATCGCTCGCGAGTTCGTTCTGCGCCATCGTGTCGGCGAAGGCGAGCAGCCGTGCGTCGCCGTCGGCGTCGAAGTGCTTCTTGACCCCGACCGGGAAGCTCACCGCCAGTTCGGGGTGGTTCGTGACGCAGTGATAGCACTCGCGGCCATTCTCCATCACCAGCTTCCAGTTGGCCTGCTCGGACAGCACGCTTTGGTGCGCCAGCTTGGCGTCGCCCATCCGCTGCGGCCCGAGATACGCCTCGAACTTGTCGGAGAAGTCCTGGAACGGCGGCGGGTTATGGGCAAAGCAGACGAACATCGCGCCCGCAGAGCGTTTGAGGTGAAGCTGCTCGAGGCCATGCACCGATTTGTCGAAATCGTCGGCCATCCGCGTCGCCACGATCAGCGCACCGTCGAGGCCATAGGTCCAGTTGTGATAGGGGCAGATGATCCGCGGGGCAGTGCCGCTGCCCGGCTGGCACAACATCGAGCCGCGGTGGCGGCAGCTATTATGAAATGCGCGGATCTGACCATCGCGCCCGCGCACGATCAGGATAGGCCAGTTGCCGATCATTTCCGAAAGATAGCTGCCGTGGCGCGGCAGTTCGCACTCGAAGCCGATCATGATCCAACTGCGGCCATAGATGGCGGCCATGTCGAATTCGAATGCATCGGCGTCGTTGTACAGCGCCTGCGGCAGCGTGTGACCCTCCGGCCGCTTGGCGAATAGGGCATTCATCCGGTTGAAATCGATCATCTGCTGCGTCCAGACCTGCGCTTGCCCCACCCGCATAAATGAAGGATTGATGCAGGGGCGTCCAGTCGGATTTCCTAATGACGCCGATCAAATCTGCTTAACTTGAGCAGCGAAACCAGACCTGCTTTTTCAGGCTTTGTCGCGTCCGCCGCCCGCGCGAAGAAATCAACTTCAGACCAGTGGCTTTCACGAAAGCTTTACCTTACGCTGCCGCCTGGCGCCAGCGGGACGTTCGTCCCTGGCCCGATCCGCAAGCGGCGGAACGGAGGCAAGCAGCTGCCATTGCAGATCGGAGGTGAAATGGCAGGTGCAATCGCAGCGACGGGAGTTTCGTCAGCAGACTTCGTGGCAGCTGATTTGGCGGCAGCCGACCTGGCCCGGGAAACGCCCCGCGCGATCGTGCTGCGCTGGTATGTGTTGGTGCTGATGATGCTGGCCTATACGATCAACATCTCCGATCGCTACGTCATGTCTACGGTGCTCGAGGAAATCCGGCTCGAATTGCACCTGACCGACAGCGGCGTCGCCTTCCTGACCGGCGTGTCGCTCGCGCTGTTCTATGTCGGCGTGGGATTCCCCCTCGCCTGGGTGGCTGACCGCTACAGCCGCCGTAACCTGCTGGTGTTCTCGATCGCAACCTGGTCGGTGATGACGACGCTGTGCGGCTTTGCGCGCAATTACACCCAGTTGCTGCTGGCGCGCATCGGCGTCGGCATCGGCGAGGCCGGCGGCTCGCCGGCATGCACCTCGATCGTTTGCGACTTCTTTCCCGCCAGCCGGCGGCCGATGGCGCTGACCATCTTCTGCCTCGGCGCGCCGATCGGCGCGTTTATCGGCGCAGACATCGCCGGCGCAGCGGCCCATCTCTACGGCTGGCGGGGCGCGTTCCTGATCCTTGGCGTGCCCGGTGTAGTGCTTGCGCTGGTGATCCTGGCGACCGTGCGCGAGCCGAAGCGGGGCTGCCTCGACAAGCTCGCACCAAAGGATTCGCCGACACTTGGCGAGACGCTGCGCTTCATCATGCGCCAGAAATCGGTGCTGCACCTGGTGATGGGCAACGGCGTCTCGACGCTGTGGGGCTGGGGGCTGATGTGGTTCACCCCCACGTACCTCCAGCGCGCCTATCACCTCGATGTCGGCCAAGCCGGCGGGCTGGTGGGGCCGATCCACCTGGTGATGGGGGTTTCCGCGTCGCTGCTGACGGCGTGGCTGGTGGCGCGACCCTCTTTCGCCAATCCCAGGCGTATCGTCTATATGCTGGCCGGGGTGAGCGTGGTGGCGACGATCCCTTCCATCGTCGCGTATTGGACACATTCCCTGTGGTTAACGACGCTGTGCCTGTGGATCTTCATCCCGGCGGTCTATTCCTATCTCGGTCCGGTCTGGGCGCTCGAGCAGAACCTGGTGCTGCCGCGGATGCGCGCCATGCTCAGCGTCGTAGGCCTGTTCGTCTCCAATGTATTCAACCTGATCATTGCCCCCCAAGGCGTCGGCCTGCTCAGCGACTGGATCGCGGGCCCGCGCGGCGCAGATGCAGAGTCGCTGCGGATCGCCTTGCTCATCCTCGCGCCCACCGGTTTCTGGGCTGCCCTGCACTATATCCTCGCCGCACGCACCATCGTCGAAGACCAGAAGAAGCTGACCGGCTGATCGTGGAGTCCGACTGCAGCATCCGCTCGCCCAAGCATGTTTTCGAGGAAACGGTGGGAGCAGGGTTCGCCGACATCAGAATTGGGTTTAGCGTAGCTTGACCTTTTCGGGGCGGGAAGATCAGCGATCCATTCTAACCGGGTGCTGCACCGGCTCCTTGGCGCGAAGCGCGAACTTGCGCAGCACCTCACCGTAACCTTGGAAGACATAGCCGTCGTTGATGCGCTGCCACTCTTCGCGACGGCCCCTATAGGCTGCGGGTAGTGCGTGCCACGGCAATCCTGGATGTGCGTGGTGGACGACGTGGAGATTGTTGTTGAGAAACAGCAGGCCAAGCGCCGACTTCTCGACGATAACGGTGCGTGCTTCGACCTTTTCGGCCCACCGATGCTCGCAGAACGAACGCATCGCCAGGATCGATTGGGCGCAATAAGCCGCAAGAAGATAAGCGCCGAGTGGCATCGCGAAGGCAAACTTCACAATGAGCACCACAGCGACCAAACCAAGCGCATGTAACGCCCAGGCAATACAAGCTCGCCGAGCACCCTCGCGATCGGCGGGTCGCAGCAGCGCGATCGCCTCCGCCCGGATGTAAGCCACGATCTTGATAGCAGGACCCAGGAGCAGGCGCACCAGCAGGCGATTGTTCCACGACAGCAGCGTCTTCAGCACGCGCGGCAGCCGCTCCCAATCGTTGGCGGCGAGGTAATAGCTTTCCGGATCGTCATAGGGATCGGTCAGCGCGGCATCGGCGTGATGGAGCAGATGCTGTTCGCGGAAACGCCGATAGGGAACGACAAGGCCGACCGGCAGAAAGACCAGCGCCTCGTTGAAGCGGTCGCTCCGCGTCGGATGGCCATGGATCGTCTCATGCTGCAGGGAGGAATGCAGCACGATGGTGATGGCCAGCAGCGATACCGCCAGCAACGGCGCGCCGGCCCAGAGCGCACCACCCAAAAGCCACGCCGCATAGCAAGCGACGATCAGCATGAAGGTCGGCCATTCGATCCGGCTCGCGAGGCGCTCCCCGCCTGCGGCGAACGAGATTCTTTGCCGCATTCCGGTCATCGCTGCCTTCCACACCGCCCACTCTGGACATGTCAGCTGATTTGACTTGGATCAATGCGACTATGGTGATCTAGCGTTGACAATGCGCGCCCTAAACGGCAAAATGTGATATTTATCACAAAAGGTGTCTTTATTTGGATAAACGCGACCTGGCCGACGTCTTCCGCCAGCGGCTGGCTGCCTTGTTTGCTCGCTCGGGCTTCAGCCAGGCCGGTTTTGCGCAGTCGATCGGCATCGACCGCTCGGCGCTTTCCGTCCTGTTGTCGGCAAAGACGACGCGCCTGCCGCGCGTCGAGACGCTGTTGCAGATCGCCGAGCGTCATGCGGTAACGCTCGATTGGCTGCTAGGCATCTCCGAGGATGAAGGCACCACCGGCCAGATGGTGCCGAGCCGCGCCATCGAGACAGCCGAGGACGATGGCGCGACCCTGTTGATGCGCTGGCACGCGGAGGCAAGCGGCATGAAAATCCGCTACGTCCCGGCGCGCATCCCGGACTTGCTGCGCACCCCCGAGGTCATCGCCTACGAAGCATCGGCCTCCCATCAAAGCGCGGAAGCTCAACAGGAAGAGACGGTGTTCCGGCTCGACTACAATCGCGCACCGGGAACCGACATGGAATCCTGCATGCCCTTCCAGACCCTGGACCAGTTCGCGCAAGGGTCTGGCGTCTGGACCGGGCTTCCGACAGCGGCGCGGCAAACCCAGCTCATCCAGATGGCGCAGCTGATCGATGAGCTTTACCCCTCGTTCCGCTTGTTCCTGTTCGACGGGCGAGAACGGTTCTCGATCCCCTACACGATTTTCGGGTCGAGCCGGGTCGCAGTGTTCGCGGGACAAATGTACCTGGTGCTCAACAGCGTGGAGACGATCCGCACGATGCAGACCCATTTCGAGGGCCTGATCCGCAACACCAGAATCCATGCCCATCAGGCGGCCGACTATGTGCGATCGCTTCGTGTGGGCTGAGCCGCTATACCGGGCGAGCAGATGGCGCGCAGCATCGGCTGTAGCTCGATCCGCGGTCCTTGCGCCGCTCGACGTGAGCGCTGTGGTGTTGAAGACCACAGCCCGACAGATGATTTGGCTCTACGGCGCTTATGACACTAAACTTTGATGATTAAGATGCCTGTGTCCAAGACCGTCGCGCTTTGCGCGAACCAAACAAACGGGGTCTGGGGCAATGGCCCCAGAATCTTTGCTCTAGCTTGCCCTTCCTTCGTGCTTACCTGCTTGGCGATAGGTTGATCTGGGTCCCGGCCTTAGCCGGGATGAAAAGTGACGAGAGGTCGGGAGAGTGTGCGCCGGATCTATTGCAGCGGGATGGCAGGGAGTTCGGCACCGGCTAGTTTTACGCCCAGCAGAGTAGCCACCGTCGGGGCGATGGCGCGCATGTCGATGGTGCCGAGGTCGTGGGCCTTGGGGATGCCGGCGCCTAGCATGAGGAACGTCGAGCGCATGCGGGGGTCGGTGGGGAAGTAGCCGTGCATGCCTTTGTAGGGGGCCGGGTCGATGACCAGCGGCAGTTCGGGCCCGCGCCAGGGCAAGGCCATGAAGCCGTCGGCGAGGTCGAGGTAGAAGCTGGCCCGGGGGTTGCCGCCGGATTGGGTGATCGTGTCGCTGGTAATGATTTTGGCAATGCCGTTGGCGGGATCGGCAGCCAGGCGGGCGAGCAGATCGGCGACTTTGGCTTTCAGCGCAGTGTCGTCGGGGCGGGCGAGCACGACGGCGATCGATCCGCCCGAAACCCAGGGCACTGCATCCCAGCCGGTGATCTTCCAGCCGCCGGTTCCGGGGCCTTTGTCGGCGCCGCGTACCAGCCCGGCGTCGATGAAGCCGCGCCACAGGTTGAGCGCGCGCGTCACATGGGCAAAGCCGTGGTCGCTGACGACGACTACGGCGGCGTCGGGATGCACGGCCTGCTCGGCGGCGATCAGTTTGCCGACGATCATGTCGAGCCGTTCGAGCACGGCATGCGCGGGGGGCGAGTCGGGGCCTTCGTGATGCTGCATGGTGTCGAGGCCGGTCAGGTAGACGGTGAGGAAATCGGGATGATGCAGCGCGATCAGGCGCAGCGCGAAGCGGCCGCGGATTTCGTCGCCGTCGATGCTGTCATCGATGCCGTCGGCGTATGGGCCTTCGCTGGCCTGCAGTTCAGGCAACAGGCCGGGGGTGGCCAGCACGGCGAGGAGTTTGGCGTCGTCGGGGTGGCCGGTGATCCAGATCTGCGGCAAGTTCCAGTCGATGCTGCGCGCGCCGACGCTGACTGGCCAATGGATGTTGCCGGTTGTCAACCGCGCGGCGTGCGCGGCATCCCACAGGGTGGGCACCTTGATGTCGCTGGCGTACCAGTACCAGTTATCGCGGTTGATCTGGGTGGGATCGAAGGTCTGGTTGTTGACGATGCCGTGATGCGCAGGTGCGGCGCCGGTGATGAGCGTGGTATGGCTGGGGTAAGTGACCGTAGGCAGGATGCCGATCACCCCGTCGGCATAGCTGCCCTCGGCCAGGAAGCGGCGCAGGTTCGGCACCTTGAGCCCGCGGGCCGCGGCGTCGGAGACATCGGCCGGGCGCAGGCCGTCGAGCGAGATCAGCAGCACCGGACGGGCCGTGGCGGCGGTGGTCGCGCCGACCAGGGCCAGCGCGGCCAGCAGGATGTGGCGCCAATCGGGCAAAATCATCGTGGTTTGCTTCCCAACAGTTCGAGTGGAATGGGGCTGAGCGGTTCGAGCGTTTCGGCGGCGGCCAGCACGCGGCGCATCAGCAGCGAGCGGCGCTGATCGGCGCAGCACACGACATAGCCAGTGGTCAGCGAGGCATCGGGCTGAAATTCCGGCTCCAGCACCGCCATCCGCGTGTCGAACGGGCACTCTGCCGAAAAAAACAGGCTGATGCCCATGCCCAGCGCCACGGCTTCGCGGATCGCCTCGCGGCTGTGCAGTTCGATCGTGCGGGGGGCACGCAGATCATGCG
>CAXTOI010000072.1:6953-11115 GCA_964245645.1 uncultured Novosphingobium sp.
GTGTCCATCGCACCGCGGGTCTTGGACGACGGCTCGCGGATCAGCAGGCAATCGTCGGCCAGCGCGGACAGCGGATAGACGCGCGCGCCGGCGAGCCGATGACCGGTGGGCACCAGCACCTTGAGGTAATCGACGAACAGCGGCTTGTAAGCGAAGCGCGGATCGATCTGCGGATCGCTGACGATGGCGACATCGGCGCGGGCATCGAGCAGTCGGCCCAGCGTCTGCTGCGAATTGTCGATCTGGACAATGACGTCGAGCGCGGGCTCGGACAGCAGCATCGCCTGCACCAGCCGCGCGGCATAGATCGGCGAGTCGGCGGCAAGGCGCAGGGTGAGCTGTTCCCCGCCGGGGTTCTTGCCGAGCAGCGTGTCGATTTCTTCCGCAGTGGCGAACATCCGCTGAGTCAGGGTGAGCAATTCGCTGCCCATCGGAGTCAGCAGCAAGGGCCGCCGCCGGCCTTCGAACAGCGGCGTGCCGTGGCGCTGTTCGAGCGCCTTGATCTGTTGCGACAGGGTGGGCTGGGATATGTTCAGCCGGCGTGCGGCGCGGCTGAAGCTGCCATCGGTCGCGACGCGGTGAAACGCGCGCAGATGCTGATGATTTAGCGCCACGATGCCACGTCTGGTAAAAATCCCCGGAGCTTTCCTCAGTGCAGGCCCTGGCTTCGCTTTATGTCACCCATGTGACTCACCGGCAATTATAGATTCCATCTATGGGCACCTATGGGGATTGCTATTGGCAGTCGGTCGCCGGATTTGGCAAAATCTTCGCAATCGCAGCATCGTCTTCCGGCAGCTTACAGACCGGGAGCGGTGATGAAACAAGATCAGATCCGACGCTCAGGGGTGACCATGACACGACCAGTTTCGATGAAGACCAGCTTCTTGCTGTCCGCCGCTGCGCTGGTCGGGTTTGGCGGCCAGGCTCTGGCGGCCGATACGACCGCCGCCACAGCCCAGGCCGCGCCGACGCAGGTGGCCGAGGCTGATACCGGATCGGCCGGTGAGATCGTCGTGACCGCGCAGCGGCGCGATCAATCGATCCAGGACGTGCCGTTCACGCTGCAGGCGCTGTCGGCCATGGCGCTGTCGGAACTGAACGTTACCAATTTCAACGATTTGCTGAAGTACACGCCCAACGTCACCTTCGCCAGCAACGGCCCGGGCCAAGGCGCGATTTTCATGCGCGGGCTATCGACCGGCTTTGCCGGCAACCAGTCCTCCGGCACGATCGCGCCGTTCCCGAACGTGGCGTTGTATCTCGATGATCAGTCGATGCAGTTTCCGGCGCGCAATGCCGATGTCTATGTCGCCGATATCGAGCGCGTCGAAGTGCTGGAAGGGCCGCAGGGCACGCTGTTCGGCGGCGGCGCCGAAGCGGGTGCGGTGCGCTACATCACCGCCAAGCCCAAGGTCGGCATGTTCGCGGGCCACTTCGAGGGCACGGCTGGCGGAACTGCCGGGGGCGGACCCAACGGCGCATTCCAGGCGATGATCAACTTGCCCGTAATCAAGGATACGCTGGCCATCCGGGCGGTGATCTATGACGACCACCATGGCGGCTACATCGACAACGTGCCCAGCAGCTTCACGCGCCGGGCCACCGATTCAGGGGCGGTCGCCTACAACTTCAACCCGTCGCCGACCAACCAGTCGAACGCGGGCGTCTACAACAATTATGCGCTGGCCAAGAAGGACTACAACCCGATCGATTACACCGGCGGCCGCGTCGAGGCGCTGTGGGATGTGACCCCCGACTGGAACCTGCTGGTGACCGAGAGCTATCAGCATATCGATGCCGAAGGCACCTTCAACAGCTTCCCGACCGGTTCCGACTTCCAGCAACTCGGCTCGCTGCAGACAACCACCTTCTCGCCGTCCTACAACAAGGACACGTACTGGAACACCGCCTGGACGGTGAACGGCAAGCTCGGTGACTGGAAAATCGTCTATACCGGCGCCTATATGACGCGGCATATCGAGGATCAGCAGGATTACGCCAATTATTCGCGTACCCCGGGCGGCATGTATTATCAGTGCACGGGCAGCGGAACGGGCTTTGGCAGCGGCTCGACTTATTGCTATTCGCCAGCCGGCTTCTGGCACGACAAGATCCGCAATACGCACCATACCGAGGAAGTCCGCTTCTCCTCGCCCGACGACAAGCGGGTCCGCGTGATCGGCGGCGCCTATTACGAGAATTTCAAGATCGACGACATCATGCGGTTCAGCTATGAAACCATCCCCAGCTGCACCGCGGCTGCGCTGGCCGCTGGCACCAATTGCGTAGGCCAGGAGCAGACCAATCCCGGCGCCACCGCTAACCAGCCCGGATTGCAGCCGGTTGGCGTGGCATTCGGCGAAGATACGCAGCGCGGCTATCGCCAGTTCGCGTTCTTCGGCTCGGCGGATTTCGACATCCTGCCCAACCTCACCGTCACCGGCGGCACGCGCTACTATAATTACAAGGAGTTCGAAGTCGGCTCGCAGTTCGAGACGCGCACCGGGGGCTTCGACAATTGCTTCGATGTGGCGGTGTGCGGACTGGCGGTGACCAACCCGGCCTACTCGCCGGCTGCCAATGGCGCCGAAAGCGCGATCCAGTACGACGCCTCCAAGGGCAATGTGAACATCGATGCCAACAACGATCATGTCATGTACCACGGCTTCAAGAGCAAGGGCGTGATCACTTGGAAGCCGCAGCCGGGTACGATGGTCTATGGCTTGTTCAGCCAGGGCTTCCGTCCGGGCGGCTTCAATCGCGCCACCAAGCTGATCCTGCCCGATCAGAATGGGGTCGCCCAGCTGATCCGGCCCAACGGCTACAAGCCCGACACGCTGACCAACTGGGAAGTCGGCCTGAAGACCGACCTGTTCGACCGCAAGGTCACGCTGAACCTGTCGGCCTATTACATGGTCTGGCAAAACGTCCAGATCGGCTTCTTCAATCCCGCCGGCGGCTTCGGCAATACCAGCTTCGTCACCAACGGCGCCAATTTCCACGTCAAGGGCGTGGAAGCGCAACTGGCCGCCCGCCCGATGGACGGTCTGTCCTTCCAGGCCGGTGCGACTTACAACGACAGCAAGCAGGTGACCGAGCCCTGCTTCATCTCGAACAATCCGGGCTCGGCCACGCTGGGCAATTGCATCACCTATACCGGTGCGGCCATGAAACCGATCACCAGCCCGTTCGGCAATGTCGGCGACAGCCTGCCGTACAGCCCGCATTTCCAGGGCGATATCCGCGGCCGCTATGAATTTGCCGGGCCGGCGGAGCTGAAGTATTTCGTCTCGGGCGGCGTGTCCTACATGGGCTCGACGTATAATCAGCCCTCGACTTACCCCTCCGGTGAAGGCGTGGCGATCCCGGGCACCACGCTGCTGCGCTACCGCATGTCGGCCTATGCGCTGGTCGATGCTTCGATCGGCTTCAAGCATGACAGCTGGAATGTGTCGATCTTCGGCGAGAACCTGACTAACAACCATGCCAGCACTTTCACCTCTTCGGCGCAGGTCATCAAATCCGAGGTGCCGTTGCGGCCGTTGACTTATGGCTTGAAGATCAGCACCGACTTCTGATTTGAAGCCACGCCTCCGGGTTCGACGGACGGCGCAATGCTGCTATAGGTGGCGATTACCCGCCGCCCATCCATCTCGGCTTGCCCACGCCCGGTGCGGGTGGGCCGAACCGTTACCGGAATTGCTGAGCTGATGACTGCACCAGCCCCGCTTGTATTCTCCACGCCCGCCGGCCAGCCTGAGGACCTGCCGCTGGAAAACGAAGTGACGCGACTGCGGCAATTACAGCACCGCGGCGATCATGAAGCCGCGCTTGCCGGGGTGCGGGCCAGCCTCGCCCGAGATACCGCAAACCGCGACCTGCTGCTGATCGAGGCGAGCGCGCTGCGCCACCTTACGCGTATCGACGAAGCGCTAACCAGCCTGGACCAGCTCGCCGCGTTCCATCCCGGCTACAGCCTGATGCACCAGGAGCGCGGGTTGTGCCATGTTGCACGCCGGGATGCCGCTGCGGCGATCGGTTCGTTGCTGGCGGCGGTAAACGTCAACCCGGCGCTGCCGGTCAGTTGGCGGATGCTCGAAGGCGTGTACCGGCTGGTCGGCGACGGCACGAACGCCGCGACCGCCGCGGCGTAGTCGAT
>CAXTOI010000073.1:0-1123 GCA_964245645.1 uncultured Novosphingobium sp.
GTTCCTGATCCACGGCGGCGGCCCGGGAGCATATGGCTATAGCAATTATCGCAGAAATATTGCTGCTCTCGCCGCGGAAAACCGGGTGATCGTCCTGGACTTGCCGGGATATGGCCAGTCGGAAAGTCGCGAGCGGCCCGAAGGCATTTACAAGGCGCTGGCGGTGGCGGTTCGCGATGTCATGGACCACGAGAACATCGCGAAAGCCAGCATGGTCGGCAATTCATTGGGCGGCGGCGCGTCCATTCGCTTCGCTCTCGACAATCCGGATCGTATCGACAAGCTGGTCCTGATGGGCCCTGGCGGCGGCATGCCCGTGTTTACGCCTGTTCCCACCGAGGGTCTCGGCCGGATGATAAACTTTTACGAGGGGGAGGGCCCGACGCTGGAAAAGCTGGAAAAGATAATCGATCTGCTGGTGTTCGATCGCTCGTCGATGACGCCGGAGATCATCGCCGAGCGCTATGCCACCGCGACGCTGCCAAACACGGTCGCCAACCCGCCCCTGCGCGGGCGTGGAAATGCGAAGGATGAGCTTTGGCGCGAAGGCATTGGCGCGATCCAGGCTCCTACATTGCTGATCTGGGGACGTGACGATCGGGTGATCCCGCTGGACGCGGCTTTTCTGCTGCTGAAGGTCATCCCGAACGCCGATCTCCACGTGTTCTCCAAATGCGGTCACTGGGCGCAATGGGAACGCGCCGACGAATTCAACGAAGTCGTCGGCAATTTTCTTAAACGGCACTGACCGGCGCCCCGGCTGCCGCGACGACAGGCCGCAAATGGCTGCCGCGCGGGAGGCTAGCCCGGGTGGCGCTGGTGAATGGCGTTCGCAACTTGCCTTGGCCTGGCGACAAGGACAGTTGACAAAGCGTTGTGTGATATAAATATGTATTTAATAAATCAGAAGTGACGCGGCTGCTGTTCAGGCGCTTGTCGCCCCGCCGGCCGATTGCTCCTGCTTCGAGAGAAAAATGATGCCCGACGCTGTAATCATAGATGCCATTCGAACACCCATGGGACGTGGACGAAGCGGGGGCGCGCTTTCGGGCGTGCATCCGGTGGACCTTCTTGCCGGGCTGCTTCGCGAACTCGTTGCCCGCAATGGCATTGATCCTGGCAC
>CAXTOI010000073.1:1133-11073 GCA_964245645.1 uncultured Novosphingobium sp.
ACGATGTCATTATGGGCTGCGTGACGCAGGCTGGTGAGCAGGCGGCAACCCCGGCTCGAATGGCCGCGCTGGCGGCCGGGTTCCCTGTCCATGTACCCGGTATGACGATCGATCGGAAATGCGGTTCTGGTCAGCAGGCGATCGCCATTGCCGCGCAGTCGATCATGGCGGGCGTGAACGAGCTGGTTATCGCCGGCGGCGTGGAGTCGATGAGCCGGGTGACGATGGGCTCGGCCGTCATGGGTCAGGACACCGCAGGACCCGGAGTTCGCGCTCGTTTCCCGCCCGGCCTGGTGGGTCAGGGAATCGCGGCAGAACTCGTCGCTGCCCGCTGGGGCCTGACGCGTGAGGATCTCGATGCCTATTCGGCGCAGTCGCATCGCCGCGCTGCTGCCGCACGGGACGCCGGCTCGTTCGATAACGAGATTGTCGCCGTTCGGACTGATGGCGATTCTGTCTCGCGCGACGAAACGATCAGGGACCAGACGACGGCTGAAGGCTTGGCGCAGCTCAAGCCGGCGTTCGTCAATGAACAGATGCACGCCCGATTTCCGGAAATCGACTGGTCGATCACTGCGGGCAATTCCTCTCAGCTGACGGACGGAGCCAGTGCCCTCCTGATCATGAGCGAGACGCTGGCAAGCCGCCTTGGACTGCGGCCCCGAGCGCGTTTTGCAGGATTTGATGTTTGCGGATCCGATCCCATAGAAATGTTGACGGCGCCCATCCCGGCGACACGCCGGCTCCTGCAAAAAACCGGCATCGGTATCGGAGAAATCGCTCATTTCGAGGTCAACGAAGCTTTCGCTCCGGTTCCGCTCGCGTGGGCGCGAGAGCTGGATGTCGATGAGGCACTGGTCAATCCTCACGGCGGCGCCATTGCGCTTGGTCACCCCCTCGGTGCGTCAGGTGCGCGGCTGATGACCACCATGTTGAACGCGCTGGAGCAGACCGGCGCGCGCTACGGTCTCCAGACCATGTGCGAGGCGGGCGGCATGGCGAATGCCACTATAATAGAAAGGCTGTCCTGATTCATGGATATCGAAGGTAAAACAGCCGTTGTCACAGGGGGTGCGTCCGGGCTGGGTCTCGCTACGGCGCAACGACTGATTCGCCTGGGTGCTCGCGTCGTCATTGCGGATTTGCCGACATCTGCGGGCGCCGATGTCGCGGCATCTTTGGGAGAGAACGCCCGGTTCGTCGCCGCTGATGTGGGTAGCGAAGGCGAGATGGAACAGGTGTTCGACGTTGCCGACACCTCGGGGTCATTGCAGATCCTCGTCCACTGCGCCGGTCATGGCGGTGCAGTCCGCATTCTCGACAGGGAAGGCAAGCCTGGTTCTCAAGCCGAGTTCGAGCGCGTGGTGCGGACGAATTTATTCGGGACGTTCAACGTCCTGCGACTTGCGGCCGCGCGCATGGCGGCTGCGAACGACGATCAGGACGACCGCGGCGTGTGTGTCCTGACGGCATCGATCGCGGCGTACGAAGGCCAGATCGGGCAAGCCCCTTATGCTTCGTCGAAGGCAGGCATCGTCGGCCTGACTTTAGTTGCTGCGCGGGACCTCGCGCAACGGCGAATACGCGTATGTTCGATCGCGCCCGGCATATTCGACACCCCCTTGCTGGCGCGCCTGCCGGAGAAGGTTCGCGCCGCGCTGGGGGCTGGAGTACCCCATCCCGCCCGGCTTGGCCGACCGGAAGACTTCGCGCTGCTGGCGGCGCATATTGTCGAGAACAGCACGCTCAACGGTGAAACGATCCGCCTGGACGGCGCGCAACGAATGCCGCCGAAATGAACGCCGTGACAGAGCAAGCAGATGCCGGCGAACCGGTGATCTTTTCAACGCAGGGCGCGATTGCGATTATCACCATCAACCGACCGGACGCGCGCAATGCCGTCAATCTGGCGGTTGCCCGAGGAATAGCCGCCGCGCTGGACGAACTGGACCGGCGGGCTGACTTGTCGGTCGGTATCCTCACCGGAGCCGGCAAGAGCTTTTGCGCCGGCATGGATCTGAAGGCGTATCTGCGCGGCGAACTGCCGAGGATCGAAGGACGAGGTTTCGGCGGCCTTACCGAGGCGCCGCCGCAAAAACCGCTGATTGCGGCGGTCGAAGGCCATGCCTTGGCGGGCGGATTCGAACTCGCATTGGCCTGCGATTTGATCGTGGCCGCCCAGGATGCGCAATTCGGTTTGCCAGAGGTCAAGCGCGGGCTAGTTGCGCGCGGCGGCGGGCTGCTGCGCCTTCCCGTCCAGTTGCCCTATCGCCTGGCAATGGAATCTGCCCTCACCGGCGATCCGATGACATCCGAACGCGCGCTGGCGATGGGCCTGATCAACAGCATGACACCAGCGGGCGGAGCGCTCGCAGGCGCGCTGGACCTCGCTGCAAGGATAGCCAGTAACGCGCCGCTGGCGCTCGCAGCAACGAAGGAAATCATCGTCCAGAGCAGCGAATGGGCCGCAAACGAGCGGTTCGCAAAGCAGGCAGAAATCGCTGTGGTGGCATTTGAGTCCGAGGATGCCCGCGAAGGGGCGCGCGCTTTTACTGAAAAGCGCCCACCTGTCTGGCAGGGCCGCTGAAATGGCGGATCTGGCAATGGATGATAGCGCCAATATTCTCGCGGCCACGGTGCAGCGCATTCTCGAGAACCATAACGCCGAGTGGGACGGTCCCAACGCGGGGAACTGGCCGGCCACGACGTGGGCAGCTATTCTGGAAATGGGTCTGCCGTTGGCACTGGCAGATGAAGCCGGCGGCGGTTTTGGGCTCTCGCCACCCGATGCGCTGGCGATCGTTCGCATTGCCGCGTCCTTCGCGCTGCCTTTGCCGCTAGGCGAGACGATGCTGGCTACTTGGACGCTGCATCGAGCGGGAATCGCACTCCCAGAAGGCACGCTGACCGTGGCGCCCCATTCGGGGACCATGACGCTTGTCAGAACAGGCAGTTCGGTAATCCTGCGCGGAAGCGTTTCACGAGTGCCCTATGCGCGCAGTGTCGATTGGATCGTCGTTCCCGCACGGGATGGTGCAGACACGACGCCGGTAGTTGTGGCGAGCAGCGCTGTTCGCATCACATCGGGAGAAAATCTGGCCGGTGAGCCTCGCGACGATATCGAGATTGACGCCGCTCTGGCCGCTACGCAGGTCGGGACGACGGCTGCTGTCGCCCCGGAACAATGGCGCTTGCTGGGTGCTGTGCTGCGCTGCCAATCCATGGCGGGAGCGGCCGAGCAGGTGTTGGCTATGACGCTGCAATATGCTCGGGATCGCAAGCAATTCGGCAAACCGCTTGGCGCGTTTCAGGCCATTCAACACAATCTGGCGATTGCCGCGGGGCAGGTCGTGGCGATGCGGGGGGCCGCCGATATGGCGGCCGAAGCGTTTGCCACGGGCGCGATCTACCCGGTCGCGGCCGCCAAAGCGCGGTGCGGCGAGGCCGCCGGCATCCTTGCAGCCATCGCCCACCAGACCCATGGAGCCCTGGGGTTCACGCAGGAACATGCCCTGCATCGTTTTACCAAGCGCTTGTGGGCCTGGCGCGAAGAATACGGCAATGAGGCGGAGTGGCAGATGGTGCTGGGACGCGCTGCGATTGGCGGCGGAGCGGACGGGCTATGGCCGCTGCTCACGCAGATGTCATGATGATCGGATAGGACAATGCTGGAAGATCTCTTGTTCGCGCGTCCGCAACCGGTCAAGAACAGCGACAGCCTGCGCGCAGAGGTTCGGCAGTTCCTCGGCGAGCAGTTTGGCCGGTATCCCGCGCGACTGCAGGCCCGCTCCTGGAATGGTTTCGATGCCGAGTTCAGCCGGGCAGTAGGCGCGCGTGGATGGATCGGCATGACTTGGCCCGCACAATATGGCGGGCATGAGCGCAGCGCGCTTGAACGCTACATCGTGATCGAGGAAATGCTGGCGGCGGGAGCGCCCGTCGCCGGTCACTGGATTGCCGATCGGCAGAGCGGCCCGTTGCTGCTCAAGCAAGGAACGGAAGAGCAGAAGTCCCGCATCCTGCCGAAGATCGCGGCTGGCGAGTGCTTTTTCTGCATCGGCATGAGCGAAGCGGATTCGGGATCGGATCTGGCGGCAGTTCGTACCCGGGCCGTTGCGGACGGCGACGGCGTTCGGATCACCGGTAGCAAATTGTGGACGAGTTACGCGCATGCCGCCCACTATATGATCCTGTTCTGTCGTACCGATGATGGCCAAGGCGAACGGCATCGTGGCATGAGCCAGTTGCTGATCGACCTCAAGACGCCGGGGATCACCATCAATCCCATAATAGATATGCTGGGAGCGCATCATTTCAATGAAGTCGCCTTCGACAACGTGTACGTTCCAGGCGATGCCATGATCGGACAGCGCGGTGATGGCTGGAACCAGGTTATGGCCGAACTGGCATTCGAACGCAGCGGTCCGGAACGCTTTCTGTCGTCATTCGCGCTTCTGACCGAGTTGCTGCGCGTCGTGGATTTGGCTACGTCGGATCGGGCGGCTGTTTTGGTTGGTCGCATTGTCGCCCACCTCGCCGTCTTGCGCCGATTGTCCCAATCGGTGGCAGGAATGCTGGAGCGAGGCGAAAATCCTGCGCTGCAAGCCGCGATCGTCAAGGACCTTGGCGCGTTGGTGGAGCAGGAGATACCGGAGATCGCGCGCCAGCTCGTCCAGACCGAGCCCTCGCTTGGCGCTCCGGAAGAGTTTGCGGCGACCGTCGCCCTGACCCTGCTCAGCGCGCCGTCTTTTTCGTTGCGCGGCGGGACGCGCGAAATCCTGCGGGGGATCATCGCCCGCTCGCTCGGCTTGCGATAGGCCGCACTCAGGGAATGAATATGACGGATCTGCTGCTGGTCGACATCGAGGATCGCGTCGCGACGGTTACGCTGAACCGCGCTGCGACGCGCAACCCGATCTCGGATATGCCAATGGTCGATGCACTGGTCGGGCTGTTCCAGAAACTGGATGCGGATCAGGACATCGGCGCGATCGTGCTGACCGGTGCCGGAAAGGCCTTCTCGACGGGCGGCAACATCAAGGAAATGGCGGACGGGACCGGCGTCAACGCTGCCGAGCCGACCAGGACGCGCAGCAACTACCGCAACGGTATCCAGCGAATTCCGATCATGTTCGAGGCGATGGAAGTTCCCGTCATAGCCGCGGTCAATGGCCCGGCGATCGGCGCGGGCTGCGATCTCGCCTGCATGTGCGACATCCGCTTTGCCGGCGCGAGCGCGAAGTTCGCCGAGAGCTTCGTCAAGCTTGGCATCGTGCCCGGCGACGGCGGGGCGTGGCTGCTGCCGAGAGTGGTCGGTTTTGCCAAGGCCTGCGAGCTGGCGTTTACCGGCGATGTCATCGATGCCGAGGAGGCGTTGGCGATTGGCCTGGTGTCCGCAGTGGTGCCGGATGGCGAACTGCTCGACAAGGCGCAGGACCTGGCGCGCCGTATCGCTGCCAATCCATCTCAGGCAGTACGCATGACGAAGCGTCTCCTGCGCCAGTCCAGAATGATCGATCTTGCCGCATCCCTCGAGATGGCGGCACCGCTCCAGGCGCTTGCGCATACGACCGCCGAACATCGCAATGCTGTCGCTACGTTTCTGGCGCGCGTATCCAAGTAGCGCGTCCCGAACCCCGCTACGCCCCGGTTCTTACATCGCGCATGATGTCGGAGGAAGAAACCGGACATTTCGACATGCGCACGGGACTTGATCGGGCCGTCCCTTGTATCGCTCAAGTGAACCTCCAGATTCGAGGCATTTTCTAACGAATTTTGGCCGCCAAACGCTGAAGATGCCTTTGCTTGCCATCTTTCCTGGCAGCCCTTAAGCGCTTATTTTGGCGATATGTGGATTTCAGCAGGAGCAGTAAATGGCAGAGCCGACCAAGCCTGGCAAATCGCGACGGTCGCCGGCAAAGGTTGATACTCGGTCCGAGCTTCTGGCTGCAACCAGCGCTTTGATGATAGAACGTGATTCCGTAGACGTATCGCTGAACGACATTGCCGGACGCGCCCGCTCGAATGTTGCGCTGGTCAAATATTATTTCGGCAACAAGGACGGATTGTTGGTAGCCCTGCTTGAGCGGGACATTTCCGGGGCGATCGCTGCGTTCGAACGCCTTATTACAACCGACGCGCCTGCACTTTGGAAGATGCAGCATCATGTGAGCGGGCTGCTCCGCACATACCATCGCCACCCCTACCTTAACAGGTTGGTTCGAAGTGTCATTCGCGATAGCTCGCCCGAGCGGGCGAAGGAATTGGCCCAGCATCTGGTTGGTCCACTCTGCAAATTCTATGAAGCTCTGATTGATCAAGGGGTCAGCGAAGGTACGTTCCGCAAGGTCGATCCTATGCTGATGTATTTCAGCACAGTTGGCGCTTGCGATCAGTTATTTTCTGCACGAGGCGTTTTGAAAGCGATCTTCGAGGTCGATGACATCGACGGCGATCTACGCCGCCGGTTCATCGATCATACCGTGGCACTGCTCACGCAGGGGGTGATTGCAACAGGAGTCGACCCAAAATCCAAGCCTTCGTTTAATCTGTTGCAACAGTCGGCTCCTGGTGTTTAAATGGTCGTATAAGTTATACGACCAGAGGATGTGTGGGTGGTGACCGACGATCACGACGAGCTGCTGTTCGGCTTTCTGACGCGTGCGCCCGAAGCCAGAACGGCAACCATTCTCGATGGCCATCCGCTTACATACGGTTGGCTGCGAGATGCGGCGGTCGGCGTTGCAAATTCACTTTATGCGCTTGGACTGAAACGAGGCGATCGCGTCGCCGTCATGCTGCCCAACAGCAACTATTGGTTGGCCGCCAATTTTGGGGCCGCGTTGCTGGGCGTGGCGGTCGTATCGCTGAATATTCGGCTGGGCGCCAAGGAAGTCGGCGATCTCATCGGCCGGACCTCTGCGAAGGCGCTCATATATGATCCCGTCGTACTGGATGGCGGCTGCGTGGCGACCCTCCGAGGTGCCAGTCCAGATGCGCTCGCCTCGATTATAGGTATTCTCCGGGTTGGGGAGGGCCAGAACCGGTTCGAATTGCCCGGAATTGCCGAGCTCGAACTGATTTCCATGCTTGAAACCCAGGTCAATGCTGGCGAGCGCCAGTTCACCTGGACCGGGCGAGGAAGCGACCCGTGCCTGATCATGGCCACGTCTGGTACGACGGGACAGCCGAAGCTGGTCGTGCACCTCCAGGAGCGGGTCGCCCGCCACGTGGCAAGCGTCGCTCGGGTCGCGAGACTTACCGACCCGACCTCCAGAAGTCTCATCGTGATGCCATTTGGTGGGGCGTTTGGGTACACGTTGGTTATGAGCGCAATGGCAGGTGCGCAGACTGCCGTCATCGCCGAGGGCTTTGATGCCATCGGGACAGCTGAACTTATCAGGAGCCAGCAGGTTACGCACATGGGGGGCACGAATGACATGCTCTACAAGATGCTGCAGGCCGACCCACGGCCTGATCCGTTTCCGTCACTCAGAACATATAGCCATGCGAATTTTACGCCTTCGCTGGTGGAGATGCCCCCCGAGGCCGAGCGCCGGAACGTATTGATCCGCGGCGCCTATGGTTTGAGCGAGCTATTGGCGATGGTCGCGCTGCACCCGCTCGACGCGGATCTGGATCGGCGGTCGCAGGGTGGGGGCAGACTTGTAGATCCAGGCGCAATCTTCAGAATCGCTAATCCTGATACTGGCCATGTTGTGGCCGATGGCGACGTTGGCGAAATCCAGATTCAAACGCCGAACGCGATGTGGGGATATCTGGACGATCCGGGCGCCACGGCAGCCGCTCTGACGTCGGATGGTTTTCTGAAAACAGGTGATCTTGGCAGAAAGGTTTCGGCTGATGAGCTGGTATTTGAATCCCGACAAAACGACGTACTGCGTATCGGCGGCTATCTGGTCTCGCCTGCAGAGATAGAGGACGTCATTCTGGCCAACGACCAGGTTGTGGCCTGCCAGGTCGTCGCGGTCGTGCTGCCCGTCGGAGTTCGACCCGTCGCCTTCGTCGTCGCCGGTGCCGGTGCGGGGGCCGGGGCCGGTGCCGAGGATGAAAGGACGATCATAGAACGGTGCCGCGCCAAACTGGCGAAATACAAGGTTCCAATTCGCATCTTTTATGTTGAAAGCTTCCCCAGCGTCGACGGGCCAAATGGCAAAAAAGTAAAACGAAATGAATTGCGCGATATGGCGCAAAAGGTGCTTCTCGAGGAAATAGCATAATGCAGTGGAAGTTTGAAGACTTGCCATTTTTCGATGATTCTCATCGAGATCTGGCGGCAAAACTCGAAAATCTTCAAAACGATGTAATGGCACTTGATGAAGAAGCGCACATTTTACCATTTGCCGACGCATGTCGGAAGGTACTGAAGCAGCTGGGCGATTGGGATTTGTTGCAATACGCAGTTCCCCGGAACGGCCGGCAGGATCTCAGCCTGCGATCGATCTGCCTCGTCCGCGAGGCTTTGGGGTTCAGCTCGACCCTGGCAGATACGATGTTCGTCATGCAGGGCATCGGCGCGGCATCTATCTGGCAGGACGGATCGGCTGAACTTCAGGCGCGGTATCTTGACGCCTGCCGGAAGGGCGAAAAGATTGCTGCTTTCGCGTTGACCGAGCCGGAATCGGGCTCGGACGTTGCGTCTGTCCGGACCCGAGGGGTCGAGGACGGCACGGACTTCATTCTGGACGGTGCAAAAGCATGGATTTCCAACGGCGGGATCGCCGATCATTACGTCGTAGTGGTACGCACCGAACCCATCGAAGGCGCTCGCGGACTTACGGCATTCCTGGTCGATGCGGGCACGGCAGGGTTTGAGCCTGGCCCTCAGCTCGACATGATCGCACCACACCCGCTGTCCCACATCACCATCCACGGCGTCCGCGTTCCGGCGACTTGTATGGTCGGACCACGGGGTGGCGGGTTCAAGGCAGCGATGGCCACTTTCGATATCTTCCGCGCATCGGTTGGTGCTGCTGCGCTCGGTATGGCTCGTCGGGCACTGGCTGAGAGCCTCGTGCGGATCAACGAGCGACATCTGTTCGGAAAACCAATGAGCCAGATCGATGGCGTACAAACCAAGATCGGTGAAATGGCCACCGATGTCGATAGTGCATCGCTGATGGTGCACCGGGCCGCCTGGATATTCGATACGCGTAAAGAGCGCCCCGCGAAATCCGCTTCCATGGCCAAATTCTTTGCGACCGAAGCGGCTCAGCGCGTGATCGACAGCGCGGTCCAGCTATTCGGCGGCGCGGGAGTGCAGCGTGGCAACATCATCGAAAAGCTTTATCGGGATGTAAGACCCACGCGCATCTATGAGGGAGCCAGCGAGGTTCAGAAACTCGTCATCGCGCGCAACGTAATCAGGGACTCCCCGAAGTAGGGTCTTTGTGACGCGATGTTCGAGGCAGAACTTTGTAGCCACCGGTGGCCTGCCATCACTCGGTAAGTGGATGAAGGCGTGCGGTTGGGCCAGATTGCAGCTGAATGTTATTCCGTTCGAGCACGGTTTATTGATGTCGAACATACCATGGCGGTAAAGAACACTAATGGGAGTGTGCTGCCTGCGCCAATAATGATCCACCCGCCTACGCATGGAATATTTGGGAGATGAACGTGAATAGCTCTGCCAGGGTCGGATTGATTTTGATCGCCAGCAGCATTGCGGTGACTGCACAGGCTCAACCGGCATCGCGCCCGGCCAATTTTGGCATATGTGCTGCCTGCCATGTGACATCCGCCGGTCAAGCAGCCACGGTCGGACCCAATCTTTGGAATGTCGCCGGACGCAAGGCGGGCACGAGCCCAGGCTTCGCTTATTCCGATAGCATGAAGAAGGCAGGGTTCGCCTGGACGCGAGCAAACCTAAGTGTCTGACCCGAAACTCATTTTAGAAAAGGTTGGGTGATATCAAGGACAT